>JAIQGB010000309.1 GCA_020072905.1 Terriglobia bacterium
AAAGCCGATTCATCCTTCAGAGCGCGGGATTCGCGTCCATCTCCACCAAGCGGCGCCAGCGGCGGTCAACTTCCGTCTGGATTTCCTCTCTGACGGAGGCGAACTCTTCGCCCACCAGATGCGCAAACGCCGACCCCATGATCTGGAACAGCTCTTTCACTGGGATCTTTTGCCCCGCCTTGTCCGGGTTGTGATTGAGGCGGGTGATCCCGTGCTCGACCTCGTAGAGCGGGAAGAGGCAACTCTTCACGGCCTTGTCCACGATGCGGAAGCCCATCTTCGGGTCGGCGCCCCAATTGAGCGGGCAGGGGGAGAAGAACCGTCCGAAAACGAAGTTGCCTCCGCGCACCATTTTCTGCGCCTTGCGGGCTTTCGCGAGCAGGTCGCGGAAGTTCGACTCCGCCGCCTGGAAGAGATAGGGTGCGTGCGTGCCGCGCAGGATTTCAACGATATCTTTGTGGTGTTGGAGCTTGCCCTTCTGCTGCGGGCCGACGTTGGCGTTGGTGAAGCGATGGCCGAGCAGGCCCGTGTAGCAGAGCTGCCCGCCGGTGTTCATGTAACCCTTGTTGTCGTACTCGAGGACGATCATGGGATCGTTGCGCAGCGCCGCACCAATCACCTGGTCCATGCCAATGTCGTCGCCGCCGTCGCCGGTCACGACGATGAAGGTGATTTCGTCGTCCATTTTCCCCTGGCGGCGAAAGCGCTGATACATCTCGATCACGCCCGTCGCCGTCGAGGTGGCGTTGTGGAAGAGATTGTGGAAATAGGGGACGCGAAAACTGGTGGAAGGGAAACCGGTCGTCACCACCATACCGCAGCCGGTGTTGAAGAAGAGCACGACTTGCCCGTCGATGCCGCGCAGGAACATCTCCAGGCTGGAAAACAGGCCGCAGCCCGGGCAAGCGGAGTGCTTCTCGATGCGGTGCGGCATGTCGGCCAACTCTCTCAGGTCAATGCGCTCTTTGCCAGCGTTGCGGGTGGCGTCTTCCGTCACAATTGGCTCGGTCCTGGCAGCCGGCGCGTAATCGCGATCCCCCGGCCAAGCCTGGTAATAGCCCTTCCAGCGCTTCTCGTGGTCGGGAACGTTGGGGAAATTCAGCGCCAGGCGGAGCAGATACTCGGCATCCTCGGGGTAGAAGTTCAAGCCGCCTATTCCGTACGTGCGGCTCAAAAGCAGATTGTGATCTCCGCCGCGCTGCAGGACCGCGCCGACTTCGTTGGCGAGGTAGTTGTTCGCCCCGTACTGCGAAACGCGCTCCGCCACCAGGATGCGGTCCGCCGAGAAAAGTGTCTGGAGGATGGCATCCGCGGGCCAGGGGCGCAACACGGTCGGCGAAACCAGCTTGACGCTCCGCCCTTCCTTGCGCAGGAGGTCAACCGCCACCTTCGACGCTTCGGCCGCTGAGTTGAGGATGAAGAGCGCAACCTGCGCGTCCGGCTCGCCATAAACGTCGAGGAATTGGTAGCGGCGGCCGCTTAGTTGGGCGTACTCGTCGAAGATCTTGGGCAGCAACTTCAGCGCTTTCTCCATCTTCTGGTCGATCAGCACCTTGGTGTTGATGAGATCGTCGTTCATGTAGGGGCCGAAGGTGTGGGGATGCTCGACGTCGAGGATCGACAGCCGCTTCGGCGGCTCCGGGCCGACAAAGTCACGCACGGCTTGGCGGCTTTTGAAAACCTTGATGCGCCGGTTGGCGTGACTGGTGTGGAAACCGTCGTAGGCGACGAGCGCCGGCAGGTTTACGGCTTCCGCGACCTTGAGCGCGATGAGGTTGAGGTCGTAAACAGCCTGCACGGTGGGCGCGCAGAAGGTGATCCAGCCCCAGCCGAGCGTCGCTGCCAGATCTGAGTGGCCGTTCTTGATGTTCAGCGGCGCGTTGACGTCCCGCGTGGCGAGATTCAGGATGACGGGGAGGCCGAGACCCGCCAGAGCGGGCATCTCTTCCGCTTTCAGGAGGAGGCCCTGGGCGGAGGTGACGTCAACGGCCCGGCCGCCGGCGATGGCCATGCCCGCCACCGTGGAAATGGCGGCCAACTCGGAAGTGCCCACGACGAAGCTGAGATCGATTTCGCCCTGGGCATACGCGCGACTGACGTACTCTCCAACCTCCGAAGAAGGCGTGATGGGGTAGTATCCCTCGCCGTCAAAGCCAATATCGATGATGGCGTGCGCGGCGGCTTCGTTGCCACTGGAGATGATGGTCTGTTGTTCGAGCATGGCCGTTCACCTCAAGCTTTACCTCGACTTGTAGCCATAGAGCCGTAATGGAAACTGGAAACTAGAAAATCGAAACTCGAAAATCGAAAATCGAAGATCTGGCGCTTCCGAATCCCGAACCACGAGTCCCGAATCCCGAACCGTGAGTCCCCGTCCTTCACGCAAACACCAGTTCCGGTTCCTTCAGCGCCTTGCCGTGCTTGGTGGTGGGGCAGATCTCCACACACTGCATGCACCCTTTGCAGTAAGCCGGATTGATGCCCAGCATCTTCCTGTCCTTCCAGATGATGGCTCCCGGATCGGGGCAGGGGACCAAGCAGAGTCCGCAGTGGGAGCAGAGTTCGGCGGCGAAGACCGGAACGCGCCCGAGCGGTTCAGCGCCGGGCTCGGGGACAGAGATGTTTGTGAGCGCGTTGATCGCCCCGCCGTTCAGCATGTTCGTGTAGCCGATGGGTGAACTCGCGCGCGCCGGGTCGACGAGCGGATATTCCGCGCTGGGCTCAAAGCGCTCACTGCGGACTGAGCCCAGGGCCGCAGCGAAGGCATCGACGTTGGACTCCTTGGCTTTGGGCCACTGCTTGGCGATGGCGTACTTCACAATGTCGGTTGGAAATACCAGTTGATCTGTCAGCACCGCCAACATCGGCATGTTCAGTCGCGACTTCGTTTCCAGCGCGATCCGCGTGGCATCGAGGGTCAGAATCTTGCCGCTGGGCAGGCGCAGCAGACCACGGATCTCGGCGGGTGCCTTGGTCGTGTTGGCCATGACCGTCGCTTCCGGCTGAAGTCCGGCGACGAGATTCTGGGAGCGGATCAGCTTCTCGCGGAAGACGCTGAGCATGTGCGGGCGGCGCGTGGGGCCGCTCTCCCGCACGGGTATTCCGTACGGGCAGAGGCGGATGGAAACGTCGGTCGGCGTGCCGGTTTTCTCGCTCCCGTACTTGGCGTCGTACCCGCCGTCGAGATCCAGGGCTTCGACGGCAATCTTGAACAGCAGCTTGGCAGCCATGTTGGCGCCGTCGCCGCCCAGAGCGGTCAGAAGGATGTTCGTGAAACCCAGTTCGTCCTGATAGGGCAGTCTGTATGCGGCCATGGGAGGGACACCTCGCCCCAGTCGAGATGATTCAAAGTCAGTGTGCAGCATTCGTCCTGCCAAATCGGGACGGCTTCGCGTCCCAGGCGACGCTGTGGAACGCATCAGTTCAATAGGGAAGTCCGTGACAGCTTGTCAATTTGTCCTACCGGACTGGACAGGACATCCCCGACGGGCCTTTGTGTCGCTGCTGGGGTTCGCGCAGATGCCTTTATTCGGGCACCGGGGCGCTTGGTGGGTCGGGAAAACATGAAGCGGAAATCAAGGTGGTCCGATGCCAGCGAGGTAGATTGGGCTCGGTCGATTATCGCGCGCGGACCGGTAGATGGCCTGCATCACGGCCACGTCTTTGAGGCCCTCGTAACCGTCCGGTTCGGGGTCGCGGCCGCGGCGGATCGAGTCCGCGAAGGCGTCGAGTTCCAGCACAAACTCGTCCATCGCTTTGAACTTCTTCTCAAACCAGCGGCCGCCGATCTTGCCGAAAAGGCGCCGCTCCTCGTCGTAGGCATAGGCCGGATCGAGCGCCGCCCAGCCCTTCTCTCCGTGGACGTGGAGGAAGGAAGCTTGCGCGGCTCCGAAGCTGGAACTTGCCTGGAGCACGACCCCTTCCGGGAACTTGAGTTGGAAGGAGATGTTTTCCTCGATCTCGCTGAAGCGCGCCGGATCGAGCGTCCAGGCGTAGGCGGAGGCCTCGACGGGGTCCTTGTCGAGCAGCCACCGGGCGGTGTTGATGCAGTAGACGCCCACATCCACCAGTGAACCTCCGCCCGCCTGCTTGCGATCGAAATGCCAGGCGGGGGTCGCCTTGCCGGGGGGAAGGTAGATCGTGAAGGCCGAATGGAGGATCTTGAGGCGGCCCAGCTTGCCGCTCGTCACCAGTTTCTTGAGCGCCCGGCTCGCGGGCTCGAAGTATTTGCGGTAGGCGATCATCAGCCGGACGTTATCGGAGGCTGCTGCCCGGAGCGTGTACTCGGCGTGCGTGCCATTCGTCGTGGCGATGAAGACGGCGTTGACTTGGGGATGATTCAGACAGAGGACGTAGTCGTCGTAGGTGTAGTAGTCGCGGGCGCCGAATTTCGCCGCCAGGCGCCGCGCCTTGCGCTCGTCACCGCTCACCAGCGCCACGAGCTTCGTCTTCTTGCTGCGCCGGAAGGCCGGCAGGACCGCCCGTTCGGCGATCCCTCCCAGGCCTACCACCGCCACGCCAATCCGCTTCGAAGCCGCCATCCTGTAATTCCTCTCCGCCGGAGACTTGCACTGTGCCGATATTCCTTCGAGCATTATCAGCCCGTTGTCAACCAGCGTGACTGCGGCGCCGGACGACGCGACGAAAAAGTGGGTGGATGCGGGCTCCTCAGTCTCCACACCTGCTGAGGGAGAGAGGACGTCGCGCGGTCCGCGGCTTCTTGCCAAATGACGCGGCCCTCAGGATCGGGTATTTACTTCAAGGTGAGCGGTCGCCGTTACGCCGCGACGGAGACTGTCCTAGGCTGGTAGACGCAGCAAGGTTCTTCGGCGAAGAGGTCGCCGGTGACGGTGTAGGCGCGGGCGCGACAGTGCACGCACGCCAGATCGCAGGCTTGAGTTACTTCCCATATCGCAATGTAGGGCCGGTCATCGAATTCCATTCACGCACCCCGCCGCGAGAAATGACCGCTGCCTCTGTGCAAGGTGGCACATCTCAGAAAGTCATCTGCCACGCCTCAATAGAACATGGCGGAGATTCCTGACCTATGACGGAAGTCACAACCAAGGCACTTGAATCTCGTGACTTAAGTCATCGAGCGAAGCTAAGGCACGGGTTAGGCTTGGGTTTCGAACGCCCAAGGAGGTGAATCAGAATGTCAGTCATTACACCCGAAATGAAGGTTGGAGAGATATCCCGGGCTTGGCCGCAAACCATGAGGGTCTTTGCCCGCTACCGGCTCGACCTCTGCTGTGGAGGGGTTCATCCCCTCGCCTATGTGGCGGAGAAGCATGGCTTCAGCCTGGAGAAAATGCTCGAGGAACTGAACGCGGAAATCGCCACAGTGCCATCTCCGATGGGGTGACCGCGCGGGAGATTTCCACTCCATCAGACAGTCACCTGCGGAGAGAAATCGATGAGTGAGATTACCAAGCTGACCAGCGTAGCCGAGCTCGTCAAACAGTGCCCGACGGCGCGCCGGGTTTTCGACAAATACGGACTGAAGGGCTGCGGCGGCGAGCACGGCCCCACGGAACCCCTGGCGTTTTTCGCCGCGGTCCACAAGGTGGATGTGGACAAGCTCGTCGAGGAACTGAACGCCGAACGCAGGAATCCCACCCGGGAGACCTACGTCTATGAGGAGGCGCTCGGCGACTACATTTACCGTCGCTTCTTCAAGGCGGGCATCGCCGTGGTGCTTTCCGTGGGCTGCCTCTGGGGCGCGCTGAACCTTCTCGAGATTTCGCTGCGCAAGAACTTCCTGCAGCTTCACCTCGTGCCCGCCATCCACGCCCACGCTCATGCCATGATTTTCGGCTGGGTGGGGCTGTTCGTGATGGGGTTCGCCTACCAGTCGTTTCCGCGCTTCAAGTACACGACGCTCTGGCGGCCGGACCTCGCCAACCTCAGCTTCATCCTGATGCTGGTGGGCATCGTGGCACGCATCGGCGCGGAACTTCTGCAGCCGATGCCCGTGGGCTTCGGCCTCGGAATTCTCTCCGCCGGCGTGGAGCTGGCGGCGGTCGGATTGTTCCTCACCATCATCTTCAAGACGGCGCGGCAATCCATGGAGCCGCACAACCCCTATGAGAAATTCATCTTCGGCGCGTTCTTCTGGTTCTTGGTGCAAACGATCTTCAGCGCCGTGTTCTTCTTCGCCAAGGCCACAGCAGCGGGTGAGCACCAGCTCATCCAGCGCATCGCGCTCCTCGACGGCCCTCTGCGCGACATCCAGCTCCTGGGTTTTGCCACGCTGATGATCGCCGGCGTTAGCCAGCGGTTCGTGCCCGCGGTCTACGGACTCGGCAGCCCGGCGAAGGACCGGCAGACCCTGATCTTCTGGCTGATCAACGGCAGCCTCCTCCTCAACATCACGAGCTACGTCCTGATGCTGACCACGCGGAATCCCCTGTTCGCGGCCGGCCTGGAGGCTTCTTACATCCTCATGGCCGCGTGGGCCGTGCTACTCGTCAAGCAGTTGCGCATTTTCGCCCGGCCTGCAGAATCCGACCGCAGCTTCAAATTCATCCGCGCCGCGTACACGTGGCTGCTGGTGGCGATGGGTATGCTGCCGTTCCTAATCGTCTACGGCGCAGTCACTCATCAGCACTTCGCGCATTCCTACCTGGGCGCGTACCGGCACGCTTTCACCGTGGGCTTTGTCAGCATGATGATTCTGGGCGTCGCATCGCGCGTCGTGCCGATCCTGGCGGGTGTGGATTCGAAGCAGATCAGTGGGCTCTGGGGACCCTTCATCCTGCTCAACGTGGGCAATATCGGCCGCGTGGCGCTGCAGATCCTCACAGACTTCATCCCCCAGGTTGCCTTCCCGCTGGTCGGGTTCACGGGTTTCATCGAAGTCACGGCGCTTGCCTGGTGGGGCATTGACCTGTGGCACACCATGAATCTCTCCAAGACGCATCGATCGAAATTGCTCCAGGTCCCCTTGCCGCTCCCCGCGCGTTGAATCGCGCAACCGGTTCGACAAGATCACGAAGACCCTGCCAAAGTCCTTTGCTGTGTTGAACCGGGGTGCTTCGTTCCTGGGATCTCTCCCCGGCCGGTAAGCCCGGCCCAAACGATTAACCCCCCAGATATTAGGCGGGTGGAACAGAGGAGTTAGAATTTTTGTATACTTACCGCGAACAGAAGGCTCCCCCGGAACGCTTCTGCGTTAAAATCAGCGCAGGTAAGGCGTCGCTCGTCGATCCTGGAAGCGATGCGGTGCAATCTGCAGTGGGAGGTCAAGCGGTGGATAAACAGCAGGCCACGGCGAGGCCGCAGGGTCCGCCGGGTAAATTGCGACGCTGGGTTCGGCGGCGCATCATTGTGAACCCCGCCTTTCAGTTGCGAATGCTCCTGCCGATCGTGATCTTCGCCATTCTTCAGGCCCTACTGCTCGGACTCGTGGTGTTCTACCCGCTGCATCGGAACGCTGCGCAGGACCCCGACCAAATTGTTCAGGCGGTTCTCAACGAGCAGTTCCTTAGCCTTCAGGTGCGGTTCTGGCCGACGTTCCTGATTGCGGCGGCGGTGACTTGCATTTACACCCTGGTTCGATCGAACCGCGTGGCGGGCCCGCTCTATAAGCTGCAACGGGGCCTGATGCGCATGTCGGAAGGGGAGTCCATGAACTTCCGCTTCCGGAACAAGGACGAACTCCGCGAATTCGAGGGGGTCGCCAACCGCCTGGCGCAGAGAATGGAGGCGCTGGCGAGCGGGAACCTCCGCAAGACATCGCAGCTCGAAGGTCGGATCAAGTGGCTGAAGACGCGTCTGGAGATGCAAGAGCTCCCGAGGGGCGAAATCGAGCGGGAGCTTGACGCCATTTTGCAGGAGTTCGGCCAGGTACAGATCCTGCGGGAAGGCGCCTCGTGATGAGGGGGGCGACAATGCGTACCTGCGCGCGCGGATATACTCTTGTGGAACTGCTGGTGGTGCTCACCATCCTGCTGGTGATTGCCGCTATTGCCATTCCCAGTTACCTGAGCGCCATGCAGCGCGCGCGAGAAGCCGGAGCCATCGCTTTCTTGCGCCAGGTGCAGACCGCACAGGAGACTTACCGCATCGCCAACCACGAGTACGCCGATACTTTCGCTAAACTCAAGCCCTATCTCGCCACTCAAGCTGCACTGCCCGCATTCCCCGCTCGCAACCCGTCGGGATTCTTGTTTGCCTCTGCAATGCCTGACCCCTCGCCCGGAATTGCGCAGGGACAAGGCCACGGCAGTACACCGCCCGGGCAAGGCGGCACGCCTCCAGGTCAAGGTGGAACGCCTCCTGGCCAGGGCGGCACACCACCCGGGCAAGGTGGAACACCTCCGGGCCAAGGCGGCACGCCGCCCGGTCAAGGTGGAACACCACCCGGTCAAGGTGGAACGCCTCCAGGTCAGGGTGGCACGCCACCCGGTCAAGGTGGAACGCCGCCCGGTCAAGGTGGGACGCTTCCAGGTCAGGGTGGCACGCCATACACCGATTCGATCGTGCAAGCCCTTTACATTTATCGGCTGAGTCGTCCATCGGCGCTCGAGTGGCAGTGTGTCGGCGAGCCGTTGCGCGACCGGACCATCGGGAAGTTCTTCTATAGCGATAATTCGAACCTCATCCGATACGCCGTCGGGGCGATTCCCACCGGTTCGAGCCCGCAGATCTGATCTCGATCCGGCAGGCCACCCAAAGGAGCACGGCCGCGATTGCAAGCCCGTGACTCGTGCCGCCCACGGCGGAGACCTCGGAAGTTCGCCCTTTTTCGCCAGCGGCCATTCCCCTTGACTTTTGAAACGGAAGTTCTAGACTCCTAGGCAGGTATTGGAGCCGGTCTTGCCGCGGGGGCGCTCGCCGTGGTGATGCCCCCCGTAGCTGGGTGGTGTGTTGTGTCACTCCTACGCCCGACCCACCGTGCCCCGTGGCCTTTGTTTTCCCCGACAGGTTCTACTTGTGTGCTTACGCCCCCATGAGGGAGAGGAGGGCGTTATGTTTCAGATGATTGATGAAAGTAAGCCGACGGCGGAGGATCGGAAGCTCTTCTGGTACAAGGTCGGCTTGTTCATCGTCGCAGCGACAGCCTTTGGGGGGATTATCTATTTCTTCGCGTTCATGCCTTACAAGGGCTAGCTTACGACGAGGTTTTGGGAAACTGTTCCGCCACAAGCCGCAGTGCATCCTCACGACTGTGCAGGCTGCCCTCTAGCTGTGCGTCTTCCACGGCCTGAAGAATCTGCTTGAAGAGCGGCCCGGGTGTGTAGCCTTGGGCGATGAGGTCCTGGCCACGCACCAGCGGTGCGGGCTTGATCTCTGCGGGCGGCGTCTCCGTGAGCAGGAGACGCGCCAACTCGTAGTTGGTCAGATCACCGTGGCTCGCTAGGCAGTCGAGGCGGTGGAGCTCGAGGTGCTCCTCGAACCCTTCCATGCGCAGAAAGCGCAACTGCGTGGAGCGCTTCATGCGCGGGAAATCCTTGAAGCGCAGGTGATGGCGGACGAGTTCAACGACGCGCTCCGTGTCTTGCCCACGTCGTGCAATAACACGCCCAGGGCGAGCGTGGGCGTGGCTTGGCGCAGCCCTTCGAGCATCAGCATTGTGTGCACCCACACGTCGCCTTCGGGATGGAATTCCGGCGGCTGCTGGACACCCTGGAGCGCCTTGATTTCCGGCAGCACTTCTTTGAGCAGCCCGGTTTCGTCCAGCAACTCGAAGCCGCGCCGCGCCTGGCCCTCGGTGAGGATTCTGACGATCTCCTCGCGGACGCGCTCGGCGCTCACATCATGAATCTGCGGGGCAAGCTTGCTGATCGCGTCCTTTGCCGCAGCGTCCAGCGCAAAGACGAACCGCGCGGCAAAGCGCACGGCCCGCAGCATGCGCAGACGGTCCTCCTTGAAGCGCTCGACGGGGTCGCCGATGGTGCGGATGCGCCGCGCGCGGATGTCCCGCTCGCCTCCCACGTAGTCGAGTACCTGGTCGCTCTCGGGATCGAAGAGCAGACCGTTGATCGTGAAGTCGCGCCGGCGGACGTCTTCCTGCGGGGTCTGGGCGTAACGCACCTCCGCGGGATGGCGGCCGTCGGCGTAGCGGCCGTCGCTGCGGAAGGTCGCCACTTCGATATTGCCGGTTTCGTGCGGCACCATGACCACGCCGAACTGCGCGCCCACGGTCAGGGCGTTCGGATAGAGCCTCACCACGTGCTCGGGCGTCGCGTCCGTGGCGATGTCGTAGTCCTTGGGCTCTCGCCCCATCACCAGATCGCGCACACACCCGCCCACGAGATAGGCCTGAAAGCCTTCCTCTCGCAATTGCCGCACTATCTCCGTCGCTGCCTGGCGCTTTGCGTCCATCGTGACCATTACAACCGATTCGAGAGCCAGTCTGCAAGGAGGGAATCCTCGCGGCAATTCGACACCAACGCTGCCTTACTCGCGCCCGAGGAATTTCCGCTTCTTGCGGGGTGGGGGAGTGGAGCCGGGCTCGAGCGAGCGGGCGAGCTGGACGGCGTCGAAGCCGAAGCGCTCGCGGAGCTTGTCGGTGGTTTGCATCACGCGCTCGAGCTTGTCTTTCTGCGAGGCCTCAAGCAGGCCGCGCTGGAAAGTGCCGTGCTCGAGGTGCGAGGCCTTCACGCCCAGCAAGCGGATTTTCTGTTTCCGGTTCCAGGTTTTCTCGAAAAGCCGCAGAACCTGGTCGAAGACCACCGAGTCGAGATGCGTGGGCTCGTCGAGCGTCACGTCGCGGGTGAGAGTACGGAAGCTCGCGTAGCGGAGTTTCAGGCCCACCGTGCGCGCGAACAGGCCGTGATCGCGCAGCCGCCCAGCGACGAGTTGCGAAAGATAAGAAAGCGTTCGTTCCATTTCTTCCTCAAATTCGATGTCAACATCGAACGTCGTCTCGTGGCTGATGGACTTGGGCTCCTCGCTGTACTGGTAGGCTTCGATGTCCTTGCCCTGTGACTTCGTATAGAGCCATTCGCCGTAGGTTCCGAACCATTCCTTGAGCTTGCTCGCTCCGACCTGGGCTATGTCGCCGATGGTTGCGATGCCGCGCGAGAGGAGTTCGGGTTCCGTCACCTTGCCGATTCCGGGCATCCGCCGCACGGGCAGCGGCGCGAGGAAGCTCGCTTCGTAGCCTGGCAGCACGCAGAGCAGTCCGTGTGGCTTGGCCTGGTCGGAAGCAATCTTGGAGACGAGGTACGAGGTTGAGAGTCCGATCGAACAATTCAGGCCTGTGCGGTCCTGGATAGTGCGAACCAGCCGGTCGGCCCCTCGGAAGGCCGAGCCGTGCAGCCGCTCGCAGCCGGTGAGGTCGAGATAGGCTTCGTCAATCGAGACCATTTCGACGACGGGTGTGAACTCGCCGAAGATGTCGTAGATCTGGTGCGAGTACTCGCTGTATTTCGCGTGATGGCCGCGCAGGAAGATGGCGTGCGGGCAGAGTTTTTTGGCCGTGCGGATGGGCATCGCCGAGTGGATGCCGTACTTGCGCGCTTCGTAGCTCGCCGCCGCGACCACGCCACGTCCGTCCGGGTCCGCGCCCACAACGACGGGCTTACCCTTCAGCTCAGGATTCTCCAGCTCCTCGACGGAGACGCATGATTCAAGATAAGCCCATGGGACTTCTTGCGGTGAT
>JAIQGB010000310.1 GCA_020072905.1 Terriglobia bacterium
GCGAGAGAAACTGCTGTGGGCGCTGCCACACTCCGCTCCGCTACACGTGTCCGGCGTGCAAGCACGTGCAGACGCACGGCGGAAAGTGCGATCAGTGCGGCGTGGACTTCGCCAAGTATTCCGCCATGCTGATCTTCAGCGCGCAAAACGCCGCGCAGCGGGAGCATGACCGGACGCGCGAGCGCACTTCCTTCATCAAGCAGTTGCTGCTCCTGCCCATCACTGGTGGGATCTCGCTGGTGAAGTTCCTGATGGAACGCCTGCGCGGAGAATAGGCGGCGCGACGTAGGGCGGAAACGGCGCCAAGTGGGGGGCGACTCGAGCCCAGATTACTTCATATTCTTGCTGGCCATGTATTTCTTAGCCTTGGCGACCAAGTCGCGGGCCTGCGGAAGGTTCTCCAGGGCTTTCTGGACCAGGTAGTCGTTCTCCACGCTCAGGCGGCTCGCCTCCGCCTCTCCGTAAATCACCGTGACGAGTTGCAGGCGAATCCGCTTCTTGATGAAGTCGAGATTGCTCTGCAAATCCTGATCGCTGACCTGGATTTTCTCCTTGTCGAGGAATTGCTTGAATTCATTGACGACCTCGTCGTTGACGTCGAAGTCGTGCGGGATGGTTTGGTGGGCGGCCAGGTAAGACTTGCCGAAATTAAAGAAAGCCCCGCGCTGGGCGAGCAGCTCCTGGACAGGCGTCATCTTCGGTTCGGGGACGCGGATGTCGGGATCAATCCCGCCCCCGCCATAAACCTCCCGCCCGCCGTCCGTCAACCGGACTTCGTTATGCTCGCTGGGATTAGTTTGCGGATGATAATAATAGTCGTAAAGAGACACGTCCGAATAATCGCGCTGGATGAGCCTTCCGCTGGGCGTGTAATAGCGCGCGGTCGTCAGGGCCAGCCCGGATTTTTCGCTGAGGGGATAAACGGTTTGGACCAGCCCCTTGCCGAAGCTGGGTTCGCCCATGACCAGGGCACGATCGTGGTCCTGCAAGGCTCCCGTTACGATTTCTGCCGCGCTGGCGCTCATGCGGTTGATGAGGACGACGATCGGGTACTCGTTGCTATCCGCTCCCTTGCTCGCGTAGTAGCGTTTCTCCCGCGAATGCCGGCCGTAGTGGTAGACAATGAGCTGGTTCTTCTCCACAAAATGATCGGCGACTTCCACCGCTTCCTGGAGAAGCCCGCCGGGATTGCCGCGGAGATCGAGGATGAGCCCCTGGAGGCTCTGCTCGTTCAGTTTGTGCAGCGCGGCGGTGAGCTCGTCGTTGGTGTTCTCGTTGAAGCTGCTGATGTGGATATAGCCGATCCCCGGGTGGAGGATGAAGGCGGCGTCCACGCTGTGCTTGGCGATCTCATCGCGGGTAATGGCGAATTGCAGGGGCTGATCCGAGCCTTCGCGCGAGATCGTCACGTGAACCACCGTGCCCTTCGGCCCCTTCAGCATCTCGGCGACCTGGACGGTATTCAGGTCTTCGGTGGGTTTCCCGTCCACGTAGGTGATCACATCCCCGGGCCGGAGACCGGCGCGGAAAGCCGGTGATCCCGGCATGGGGAGCAAAACGATGGTCACCAGCTTGCCCATCTTGCCCGGGCGAGCCGTAATTTGCATCCCCACGCCGTAATACTTGCCCTCCTGGTCCTCGCGGAGTTGGGCGAAAGACCGCGGATCAAAGAAGTTCGAGTGCGGGTCGAGGGTGCGGAGCATTCCCGGGATGGCGCCCAGGCTGCTGTTCGGCGGGCCGAAGATCGCTTTGTCCGGATCGACGGGGTCGGCGTAGTTTTGTTCGACCACATCGAAGATTTTGGTGAATGAGCTCAGGCCACCCTGGACGTCCGTATCCTCGGTGTTGGTCGTGGCCTCGACGCGCTGGCCGTAAGCACCGCCCAGAAGCGCGCAGAGTAAGACCGTCGAGGAAATGAACCACACCAAGCGTCGCGTTTGCTTCATAATCCTGTCAACTCCTCGCCCCTTTACGCAGTATAACATAGCCCCTTCCGGCCGCAAAGAGACACTCGCCGGCCAACCCCGCGTTTGGTTGGATGCATTTTGGCGGGAGGGGTTTCTTCCCCGGTTGCTCCGGTCGGACCCGCGCGGCAGCCCCAATCCGTGCCCAGGTGTTGCGGCGCGAACGTCACTGCCGACCGTTCCCGGTCGCGGCAGAGCGACCGTCGGCGCTCGCCGATTGCTGGAGTCGTAGCCGGAGTTCTCATAGCCCACGCCGGGAACCGCCTCCATGTGAGTGCATGGCTCCTCGAGTTTAGCTTTGGCCGGGGCGGCGTTTTTTCAACTCGCTGATAGTCGGCAAGATTCTAGCTTCGTGCAATGCTTTCAAAGCGCCTTTGTTTTCAGCAACATCCTGGCTTCGCTTTGTCCCGAAAACTGTAATGAACTCATTCCCCGATACTTTCTAGCTTTGAATCAGCCTATGTATAAGGGCCCTTCTCCAGCTTGCAGAGCGGCCGGCCGCGCATCTCACGAGTCTAACAACTATAGGCTACTACACTTGCCATGGAGAGTCGAGCCCGAGGCGGGAGAGCGTCGGCCCGTGATGCAGATTGATTATGCGCGGCTGCCGGAGCATCATCGGGCGTGACGAGTCGGTAGCCACGGGCAGGGTCTCTCTGACCGCGGGCTTTTTGGACGATTACGAACCCACGGTCAATTCGAGGTGCGAATTGACCGTGGCCACCAAGCTCCGCCTTGATGAGAGAAGGTAGCCTGGTATCTGATAAGCCTTCCTCGGGAAGGCAAAATGCAAATCCCGGCGCAATGGTGTATGAACCAACCAGAAGGAGTTGCTTGATATGAAACGACGTGACCTCGTGACCGGCAGTCTGAAAGTAGTCGCCGCCAGCCCGCTCCTCGCCCACAGTCTAGCTCAAATGTTCCAGGAGTCGCCGCAGTGCGACTCCTGTTCACCGGCGCCTTTCCCCGCCGTACCTTCTCCGCACGCGAAACTGCGGGTCAAGCCGGTGATGACCAACTTGATCCACTCGGGCGTCTGGGAGGGCCCCTGCCGATTCAACGTGGTGACCGTGGAGAAGGAGAGGGAAGCTGTTCAGGACTCCTACCGCGACTGGAGCAAGGGCGTTCGAAGCGGCGAGTACTCATTTGGTGCAGGAGCGCAAGTCTTGGAGCCCATGCTGGTTGCTTTCAACGAGGATTTCACGATTCCGCCGGCCGCTTTCGCCGAACTGGACCGCGACGCCCAAAGCGCTGACGCTTTCTTCATCGCGCCGCGCGGCTCCTCGAAGGCAGCTTTCGATATCGTCCACCGTTACCGGAAGCCGGGCATTCTCTTCGGCCTCGACTGCCGGACGGTAGACGTCGCGGCTTACGCCAATGCGCAACACGACGAGATGCTGGTTGTCGAAGACAACAGCGAACTGCGCCGCACGATCGACCTGCTCCGCGCCCGCAAGGTTTTTCGCGAAACGGTTGTCCTGTTCCCGACGAACCGCGGCTTCCCTTCAGTGGCGTCGCTAACAGGCATCACTGATCTTCAGGACCTCGAAGCGCGGCTGGGCGTGAAGGTGAAGATGATCCCCTTTAAGGCGTTGGCCGATGCCATGGAGAGCACGCTCGCCGACGGCGCTGCCCGCGACTGGGCCTCGGGGCAAGCCGATGAACTGATCCGCAACGCCGTCCAGACCTACCTGGACCGGGATTACGTCGTTCGCAGCCTTATCTTTGAAAGAACCGTCGAGAGCCTGATGGAGATCTACGCCTGCAACGCCTTTACCATCGAGTGCTTCGAGTTTTGCGCCAGCCGCCTGCCCGAGAAATGGAAGATCACTCCCTGTCTGATCCACACCCGTTTCAAGGACCGTGGGATCGCCTCTTCGTGCGAAGGCGACATGGGTGCCCTTCTGGCGATGCGGCTACTGATGTCAGTGTCAGGCAAGTCCTCACATCTCGGGAATATGTTCTTTGAGGAAGGCAATCTGGTCCAGATCAACCACAGCGCACCGGGGATCAAAATGAACGGGTTCGATCAGCCCGGGCTGCCGTACAAGCTCGGGCGCTTCGTGCAATCAGGGTGGGGGACGAAGGCAGTGGTGGATTTCATGCGAAACGAGGAAAAGCGTGTCACCGTCGCCCGGATGCACCCGAATGCGCGGCAGGTGCTCGTTATGAAGGGAACGCTGGTCCGTTCCTCCGGATGGGAGAAAGACAACCTCGGCTGCTCGGTGGGTGCTTTTGTGAAACCCGAGCAAAGCGGCAATAGCGAGGCCTTTGTCCGTAAGCAGACACGATACGGCAACCACCTCGTGTGGGTTTACGGCGACTACAGCGAACCGATGCGCGAACTCGGGGCTTTAATGGGCCTTGAGGTCGACGTGGTGACCTGAGTGGGTAGCCACGGCACCGCTCTTGTGCCGTGGGCTTTTGAAGGCGGCAGCATTACGAACCCACGGCATATACAACATGCCGTGGCTACCATCTGTCACCCTGAGCCCGAAATGTGGGCGAAGGGTCTGCAATTGTTTTTGACGCGGGCGGAACTGCAGATTCTTCGCGGAGTTTACCCTGAGCCAAATGAAAAGGATCCTTCGCTGCGCTCAGGATGACAAGCGAAGGGCGCAGACTGCACGCTCCACTCAGAATGACACCCTTTCGCGGGCTGGCGTGCGCGTTCGGGCGCCGCGGTTCGGCTTGACATCCCCCAGCGGGTCACCTATTATCAATCGGGAGAGAGGCTCCGTTGTTCGGCGGCGATATCTTCTCGATCGGCTTCATCCTCTTCCTGGCGTTTCTGCTTTTTGGACCCAGGAAGCTGCCGGAAATCGCCCGCACTCTGGGAAAAGGTTTGGGGGAGTTGCGGCGCGCCTCGAACGAACTGAGAAACTCGTTCGAGGAAGAGATCCGCAATCTGGACCGCCATTCGGAAGGCGCGTCTGACTCCGCTCCACACTATGGCCACAACTATTCAGAACCCGCCCCCGAAGAACCCGAACCCAAATCCTGAAGAAGAACATGTCAACGGCAAGCAGATGTCGTTCTTCGAGCATCTCGAAGAACTGCGTCAGCGGCTGATTCGTTCCATCCTGGCGATCTTCATCGCCTTCGGCGTCTGCTTTTATTTCTCCGACCACATCTACGGATACCTCGCCAAGCCCCTCACCGACACGCTGCGCAGCCTGCACATGTCCGACAAGCTGGTCTACACAAACCCCATCGATCCTTTCAACCTCTACATCAAGCTTTCGGCGGTAGTGGGCCTTTTCCTGGCCTCGCCCTATATCCTCTACCAACTCTGGCTGTTCATCTCCCCGGGTCTCTATCGGCACGAGAAACGCTACGTCTGGCCCTTT
>JAIQGB010000311.1 GCA_020072905.1 Terriglobia bacterium
GTCGAGCTCGGAGTGTCCGGCGGTTCAAAAAGGCCCATAGGAATTGGTCCATTGATTCATTGAATCATTGATGCATTTTGGTCAAGTCGCACCCCGAGAGGTCTGGCAAAGGCGGTCCCTCAATGACTCAATGATTCAATGGATCAATGGCTCAATAGTTGAATCCTCTTTGTCTCGCCGCCTCGTAGAGAAGGATGCTGGCGGCGGTGGCGGCGTTGACGGAATCCATGCCAGGTCGAATGGGAATGCTCACGGCCATATCCGCCTCGGCGGCGATTTCCGGCGGCAGGCCCGCCGCCTCCTGGCCGATGAGAATTGCCACCGGGCCGCGCAGGTCGGCCTCCGGGAGCTTGGATGGGCTGTGACGGTCCGCCGCCACGATGCGCACCCCCGCCTCGTGCAGCCGCCGGAAGAGCGGCCGGGCTTTCTCCGCCGTGAAAATCGGCAGATGGAACACCGCTCCCGCCGAGGCGCGCACGGCCTTGGGGTTGAACGGGCTGACGGTCGCTTCGAGCGTGATGAGCCCTGTCGCGCCCAGCGCCTGCCCGCTGCGCACAATAGTTCCGAGGTTCCCCGGATCCTGAAGTCCGCAGGCGACGATTACCAAGGCATCGTGCCGCGCGACCGAATCGTCAAAATTCGCGCCCTGCAATTCGACCAGCGCGGCGATACCTTGCGGGCTCTCGGTTGCGGCGATCTGGCGAAACAGCCGGTCGGGCACCTCAACAACTTCCGCCGGAGGGGGCACTCGGGCCAGCAGACTGCGGAACTCAGTGCGAGCTCCCGCGGCAATAATAACGCTCTGGACTGCCGCGCGCTCGGCCCGCAACGCCTCTTCCACAAGGTGCGGCCCTTCGACCGCGAGCCATCCTTCGCGCGTTGTTCCTTCCGCCAGCGCGTGGCGAAATACCTTGAGCAGCGGATTTGTCGCACTCGTGATCTGGCGGATTCTCTGGCCCGCGCCGTGCCTCTTGTTCACTCTGCCTCTCCCCCGGAGAGCTTAACCCCGCACCAATGCCCAGTCGAGACCTTTCGGTTCCCGCTGCCCGGCCCATTGGCGTGTGTTAGAATCCCGGCGCTCTTCCGCACTCGATCGAAATACCCAGGAGGTTTGCATGCGAAGGCTGGCGATGCTCGGTGTTATTCTCGGCCTGGCCGTGTCGGCGGTGGCGCCAACCAGCAACGGCCTGAGCGATCTACTGACCCGGCTCCCCGAGCCGCACGATTACGTCCTTAGGCGCATCTCGAGCTACGACCGCTCGGGCGGCAACGAGGACTATCGCAAGATTCCCGCCGGTGAAACGCTGATGCTGTTCGACGAGCCCGGCCCCGGCACCATCACGCACATCTGGATCACCCTCAACAGTCCCGAGCAGTACCACCTGAAAAAGCTGGTCCTGCGCATGTACTGGGACGACGAAGCGACGCCCAGCGTCGAAACACCCATCGGCGACTTCTTCGGTTTGGGGCTCGGCGACTACTTCCAGTACGAGTCCCTTCCCCTCGCCGTGGGCTCGACGAAGGCGCTCAATTCCTTCTTCCCGATGCCTTTCGCCCAACACGGAAAGATTACCGTGACCAATGAAGGCAAAGAGCCGGTGGACAATTTCTATTTCAACATCGACTACCGGGCGCTCTCGAAGCCCCTCCCCGCGGACACGCTCTACTTTCACGCTCAGTACCGCCAATGCACGCCGTGCCAGGGCTGGACGAACGATTGGCAACGCAACGGCGACGCCAAAGTTGACAAGAAATTCAATCTCGACGGCGCGGGCAATTACGTCTTTTTCGAAGCGGCAGGACGCGGGCACTTCGTGGGCGTCACGCAGAGTATTCTCCAGAACCAGGACGACTGGTGGGGCGAGGGCGATGACATGATCTTCATCGACGCCGAGAAAACGCCGTCCATCGTCGGCACCGGGTCGGAGGACTACTACCTCGGCGCCTGGGGGTTCGAAGCGGGCGCGTCGAATTACCTCCTGTTTGGCGACCCTGTCAACGGCGGCCACCGCGCCGGCGCCAAGTGGTCGGTCTACCGCTTCCATCTCGATTCGCCGATTCCGTTCACGAAATCCATCAAGGCGACCATCGAGCATGGCCACGCGAACCATCGTTCTGACAATTTCTTTAGCGTGGCGTACTGGTATCAGACCGAGCCGCACGCCCAGTTCCCGCCGCTCCCGTCTGTGGATTCGCGCCTGCCGAGGATCTATCCCACCGGCGGCCCGGGCAATGCGGGGAAGTAGTAGGCAGTCGCCCGCGAAAGACTCCGGGGATGCCTGAGCGGCTTTCTAGGCTTGGTGGCGCAGCACCATGACGGTGAGGTCATCCGTTCTCGGCGCTCCGGCCAGGAAGACCTTCACATCCTCCAGGCAAGCCTCGGCCAGGGCCTGAGGTGGGAGGTTGTGGCGCGCGGCCAGCAATTCCGCCAGCCGACTCTCGCCATACTCCTCGCTCGCGTGGGTGCGCGCCTCAGTGAGTCCATCCGTAAAGAGGAACAGCGTCTCGCCTTTTCCCAGTAAGATTCGGCGCGCGGAATACTGGCTGTTCGAAAACAGGCCGATGGGAAGGCCGGTGGGCTCGATGGTCTCCACCTTGGCCCCGCGCACCAGCAGGGGCGAGCAGTGGCCGGCGTTACAGAGCTCGATCTCTCCGGAGCGGCCAGCCTTGCCGCAGACGAGGGTGGCGAAGAACGACGCCAGGGTGCTTTCCGAGAAGAGCCGATTGGCCTGCTCGACGAGCTGGTCCACGCGCCGATGCAGATTGATCAAGGTACGGAAGGTGGCGTGAATGTGGGCCATCAGCATGGACGCCGCCACGCCTTTGCCCACCACGTCGCCCAACAGGAAGAAGAGGTCCCCGCCATCGTCCCCGGAAGTGAGGACGTCCACGTAGTCGCCGCTCACCGGCCCCAGCGGTTCGTAGTGGTAGTGGAGCTCCCAGCCATCCTGAGCGAGGTGCCGCTTGGGGAGGAGGCTGGCCTGAATGCGCGACGCCAATTCCAGGTCTTGCTCAAGGGCGCGTTGCTGTTCGGTCGTCAGATGGTCGATACAGAACCTCACCAGCGGGTCGGCCATGAGCCGGTCGGCTTCGACCGATTCGTGGCATTTTTCGCAGAGGCCATAAGTCCCCTGATCCATCCGCTGCAGGGCCGAATCCACTTCCTGAAGAAGTTGGACCAACTGGCCCGCCTGTCCGAACTGGCCGAGCGCAGACTCCAGCCGTGTCCGCCGTTGCTGCAACTGTCCGCGAAGAAATGTCTCGGGTGCCTCTCCCATCGCCTCTCCTCCTCTTGGATGTCTCGTGCCGTGAAACGATTCCGTGTTGCAGCGGCTGCGTTCTCCGGCGTGGGCGCTGCATTCCGGACAGCGCGTGGCCGGAAAGCTAACTCGCTGCGCGCTTGGTGCCGGCAATCTGGGCTTCCAGTTCCGCCATGTCGAGGACGATCACCTTGCGCCGCTCGAGGCGGATGATGCCGCGGTCCACAAACCGCCGCAGGTTGCGCGAGACCAGGTCGCGCACCGTACCGATCTCCGCGCCGATCTCCTGGTTCGTCTCCTCCAGCGGGAATTCGATGCCACGCCGCGTGCGCGTGCCCAAGCGCAGCGCGCGGTCGCGCAGGAAGCGCGCCAGGCGATGGCTGACTTCCTTGAGGGAAAGTTCTTCGACCAGACTGGTCATGTAGCGGAAGCGCCAGGCGAGCGTGCGGATGACGGCGAACGTGACCTCCGAATTGTGCCGGCACAAATCCAGAAACTCGCGCTTGGGAAGAAAGAGCAGAACTGAATCCTCGATGGCTGACGCCGAAGCGGGGAACGTGCCGCCGTCGAAGAGCGGGAGCTCGCCCACCGTCGATCCGGCGCGCTCGATCACTAGCACCTGCTCGCGGCCCGTGTCCGCCATCTTGAAGAGCTTGACTGCGCCGTCCTGAACCACATAGAGCCCCTGGCAAGTGTCGCCCTCAGCGAAGAGGATCTCTTCCCGGGCGAGGCGGCGCACCACGCAGTGCGCGGCCAGGGCGCGCAACTCCTCCAGCGGCAGCACGGCGAAGAAGGGCACGCGGCGCAGGGTTTCGACGGGATCCACGCTTCCATCCTATATGTCCCCTGCGCGGGGGACAAGGGCATCGCGCCGAGCGCGGGGACCGCGGGCCGATTCGGCATGCTTGGGCGCGATCTTGCGCACGACTTAAGTCATCGCCTTGGGATGTGCCCGCAGATAGGTTAAGAATTGAGGGGCAGCGCCCCACTCTCAGGAGGATTCTCCCCATGGCTTACGTGATTGCCGAACCCTGCATCAACACCAAGGACACTGCGTGCGTGGACGTTTGTCCCGTCGACTGCATCCATCCGCGCAAGGACGAGGCCAACTTCGCCGACGTGCCGATGCTCTATATCGATCCCGTCGAGTGCATCGACTGCGGCGCCTGCGTGCCCGTCTGCCCGGTCTCGGCCATCTTCCCGCTCGACGACCTGCCGGAAAAGTGGAACGCCTTTACCGAAACCAACGCGCAGTACTACCAGAAGTAGCGCGCCGCCTCCGGCATGACGGACCGCATCCGCCGGCAGGCCGCCCTTATCGCCGAGGCCATCCGCCGCCAAGCGCGGGGCGGATTCCCGTGGCAGGTCCTTCTGCCGGGATTGGCGCCGCAGCCCGAGCCTGAGGGGTGGAACACTCCCCCGTCCGACCGGTCGGTAGGGTGCCCAGGGCTCATTCGTCCCCGGAATCAACCGCGGGCGGACCTAAGAGGAAAGGGCCGCGCTCAGAAAAACCCTGAGCATGGCTGCCAGCTAATGCGCGGCTATTTCACGCGCTTGGCCAGCGCTTGCTCCAAGGAACAGAGCATGAACACATCTTCGCGGTTGTAGGCGAGTAATTCGTCCAGGAAGCGCTTGTCTTTCGTTTTCTGGTAACTCCTCCAAGTCAAGTCGGCCCACTTGCCGTCCTTGCCGGGGAGTTGACGTTTCAGCCCCAGCGCCTGTTCGACGGCCTTCAGACCTCCGTACAGGCCCTGTTTCCAGCACTCCGGGCAGAGGTCGCGGTGCCTGAATTCCTGGTCGAGCACGACGCCCAGTTGCGCGGCAATGACCGGGAAGTCGAATCCCATGTAGCCTTTCACTTTGTCGGGAATCGACCGGCCGTTGAACGTGACGATGAGGTGCACGTCCTTGAGCGCCGCCATCAGACTGGCGCGCGTCACCTCCTCGCCCACGAGCTGCACAAAGTCGTCCGCGCCGTCGTCCACCACCTGACATTTCAGGAGTGATCTGTTAGAGTTTCAGCGGCCAGAAGAC
>JAIQGB010000312.1 GCA_020072905.1 Terriglobia bacterium
CATGCTGGTCATGGATGCGAGCCCCGATGACGGCCGGCTGGGTGAAGTCAAACGGCGTGCCTTTTACGCTACGCAGCTCGCCCGTGGGGATCAGGGTTTTGTCCACGGGGGTAAAGCGGTCGGCGTTCAGCATGAGGACGTGGCCGAGGATGTCGCCTTTCCCGTCGCCGGCCAGGTTGAAGTAAGTGTGGTTGGTAAGGTTGATGGGCGTCGCCTTGTCGGTGGTGGCGTGATAGGCGAGGATGAGTTCGTTTTGATCGGTCAGGGTATAGGTGACCCGCGCTTTCAGATTCCCGGGGTAGCCCTCTTCACCGTCCGGGCTGGTGTATTTGAAGATGACGCCCACGCCCTTCTGGTTCTCGAACGGTTCGGCTTCCCACACCACCTTGTCGAAACCCTTCAGGCCGCCGTGCAGGCTGTTCGGGCCGTTGTTTTTCGCCAGCGTGTATTCTTTGCCGTCGAGGGTGAACTTGCCGTTCGCGATGCGGTTCCCGTAACGTCCGATGATGGCGCCGAAATAGGCGGTCTTCTTCAGGTAGCCGTCCAGCGAATCATAGCCGAGCGTGACGTCGTCGAACTGGCCGTTCTTGTCCGGGACCCGCAAGGAGAGAATGATCCCGCCATAAGACATCACGCGGACTTCCATGCCATGCTGGTTCGTCAGTGTGTGGAGGTCGACGGGCTTCCCGTCGCCGGTCTTCCCGAAGGCTTCCTTTTTGATCATGTGTTTCCTCGGTGGAGAAGATGAGGCCCCAGAACTTGCCCAAAGGGGGAACAGGGCCAGGCTAAGCAAGAACAGAATTGAGGATCGGTGAATCATGATCGCACCGCAAAAGTCAGATTCATGAGAGGCCGCTCGGTGGGAGGCGCAAGTCCCTGCAGCCTCTCCTCAGGCTCAAAACGATTGGCCGCCGAAATTCTCGCAGGATTGTGACAGAGAGTAAAGCCTCCTGCCGAGGGATTCAGCCTTCCACCTCGAATTCCAGCCAGGAGATCGAGTGCCGCGGGAAGCGGTACTCCCAGCGGCTGCCTGCCGCGCTGAGTGTGAGTTCCTGCGTGCTCACCGCGCGGGGATTCTCAAAGGTATTTTGCGCGTCGGGCTCGGAGCCGGTGATGAGGAAAGCGCGCCCGCCGGGCTTCGCGCGCACTCCGGCGAGATCGACCGTGCCGACCACGTCGCCCTCCTTGCGGCGGTTGACGACCGCCAGCGCCAGCCGCCGCTTTTCCTCGTCGTAGGTCGCGGAGGCGTCGAGATACATCGGGCTGCCGAAATTCTTCGTCTCGAAGCGCGGGGCCTCGACAAAGACATCGAGGGCGATGGGGCCGGAGCGATTCGCGTAAAGTTCGAGAGGGAAGTACGTCGTGCGCAGAAGCAGCCCGGTCGGGGTGGTGTAGATCACCGCGATGTCGTTGACGAGTTGCGCCAGGTTCGCCAGGCGCACGGTCCGGCAATTGCGCTCCAACGCGTTGAGCGCGGTCGCCAGCCAGAGCGCGTCGCGCAGGTTGTAGGAAATCTCGAATTTGTGCGGGTCGTCGCGCTTCTGCCCGTCGCGCCAATTGTTGAGGATGTTCCACTCGTCGAAAGCCGTCCGCACGGGCGGCGACTTGCGCGCCTTCTGCGAGACGGTTTCTGCCACCATTCCCGAGGTGCGGATGGTCGCTTCCATCTGGGCGACCCCGCCCAGAATCTCGTAATAGTCCTTCAGCTCGTCGGTCACGGTGTAGTGGTGCGCGGAAATGTAATCGACGTGCCGCACCAGCGCTTCCAGCACCGGCCGGTCCCAGTCCGGGTCGCCGCTGCCGCAGGCGACGAGCTGGATGCTGGGGTCCATCCATTTCATCACCTTCGCGAACTCCACCGCGGAAGTGGCGTAGTCCTGAGCGTTCTTGTGGCCGATCTGCCACTCGCCGTAAATCTCGTTGCCGACACCCCAGTATTTGACGCGGTACGGTTCGGCGTGCCCGTATTTCTTGCGCAGATCGGAGAAGTACGTTCCACCGGGATGATTGCAGTACTCCACCCAGCGACTGGCCTCATCGAGCGTGCCGTTGCCCACATTGACGCAGATGTAGGGCTCGGCGCCCAGCTTGTGGCAATAGGCAATGAACTCGTCGGTGCCGAAGCGATTCGTCTCGCGCTGGAACCAGGCAAGGTCGTAGCGGGCCGGCCGGACGTCCTTGGGGCCAACGGCGTCCTGCCAGTGGTAGCCGGAAACAAAATTCCCCCCCGGCCAGCGCAGTTGCGTGACGTGAAGCTTGCGCGCGGCTTCCAGCACGTCCTGGCGGAAGCCCTCCGCGTCCGCGAGCTGGGAGCCCTCATCGTAAACTCCCCCGTAGATGCACCGGCCGAGGTGCTCGATGAAATTCCCGAAGAGGTTCGGGTCGATCGTGCCCAATTGTCGCTCGGGATCGAGCTTGAGTTTGGCGGTGAGCGGTTCGGCGGGCGTCTCGGCGAAGGCCGCGCGCGCCCGCTTTCCCGCCACCGCACGCGCGGCGGCCAGGCTCAAACCGGCCATGCCCATCTTGCGCACGAATTCCCGCCGCGAATATCCAGGCGTGGTGCGCAGACGCGAACCTTGAGGATCCATGGACTCCTCCTCCGGCGCGAGACTTTTCCTCTGAACCGCGACGAGACCGCGCCGTCCATCCGCCTTGATGCCTTCCCCCTCTTTTTCGACGGGGCGAAAGCTAACACAGACGGAGGGAGCGGGCAATCGGAGATCGGGAGAGACGGCGAGGGAGATCAACTCCTCCCCACTGCGGCCCAGGTTTGACGTTGACTAGCGGGCGGCGGTCTGGCAGTTTCGTGCCGCCCCCGGTGTGAGCGTGGCTCGCGGAACGAATCCGATGCCGGACACACGCGGAGCGCAACAAGTCCGCGGGGAGAACACGGGTTGCTTCGACTGACGCGTTTGCGCGACTGGGCGCTGCTGCTGGTCTCGAATCTGATCTGGGCCAGCCAGTTCGTGATGGTGAAGGTCGTGCAGCGGCAGATGGGGCCGGTCTTCGCCACATTCTTCCCCATGACGCTGGCGACGCTGCTGCTCGTCCCCATCGTCCGCCACGCACGCCAGCGGGCGGGGGACGACTCCTCGCGGCTCCCCACGCGCGACATCCTGGAATTCATTCTGATCGGCGTGTTCGGACAGGTGGTGGCGCAACTGTTCATCACCTGGGGCGTGCGCTGGGCAAACGCCTCGAACGCCGCGCTGCTGATGCTGGCGCTGCCCGTTTCGACCGCGGTCATGGCCTACTTCTTCCTCGGCGAGCGCATGACGCGCGTGCGCTGGATCAGCTTCGCGCTGGCCATCGCCGGAGTGATCGAGTGCTCGGGGATCGACTGGAAGGACCTGAACTTTCCGACCGGCGGCCGGTTCTTTCTCGGCAACCTGATGATCTTTCTGAGCGTCAACGGCAGCGCCTTTTACAACGCCTACAGCAAGAAACTGCTGGGCCGCTATTCGCCCTTGCTCGTGCTGCTTTACAGCTACTACGCGGTCTTTGCCTTCATGTTGCCCATTGTGCTCTACACGGAGCCGCAAGGCTTTCAGAACCTGCCCCTCTACTCGCCGACCGTCTGGCTGGGGATCGCGGTGCTGGCGCTGTTCCAATACTTTCTCTCCATGGTGATCTTTCTGCACGTCCTCACGCGCCTGGATGCCACGCAGGCGGGGCTTTCCAATTACCTCATTCCGTTTTTCGGTGTTGTCATCGCCGCGATCGTGCTGCACGAGCGATTGACGGGCTTCATGGTGGCGGGAGGCGTTCTGGTCCTGACGAGCACGCTGCTCATCACCGTCTACGAAGAACGACGAGCGCGGGCCGAGGCCAAAGCCCCGGCGGGAAGCGCGCTGTGACCGTCTGGCGTTTCCTCCCGCCACCGACATGTTGTAAACTAGGGGGGAATCGTTCTGGGTGAGGTGTCAAACAGCCATGTTGAATCGTATTGAAGGGTTGGTTTCGGCTCTCGCAGTAATGGCGGAAGGATGCGGGAAGAATGCTTGGGTCTTGCTTGCGCCCATCCTGTTCGTCGCGTTGCTGGCGGTGGCGACGGCGGCCCCGGCGCGGGGCCAAGTCGAAATTCTCACCCCGACGGCGCCGCCCGCCACGAAGCAGGATGAGAAACAGCCCGAGAAGCCGGCGGCGAACTCGGCTGAGAAACCGGCTGACCAGCAGGCGCAGCCCGAGGCGCAGGCGGAAGAGCCTGCGCCTTCCTCGGAAGAACCCGACCAAAACAAGAGCCGGACCTATACGATGCGGAACGGCACGCTGACTTATGGGCGCACGGAACAAACCCAGAAGAAGAAGACCGTGGACGGCGAGATCGAAACGCAGCGCGTGAGCATGCCTTCCTACGCGGGTGACCGGCGCGTGATTATGGAAAGGGAAGTCCGCACCAAGACGCTGCCCGACGGGACGATCGAAAAGGAGTACGTGCTCAAAAATCCTGACGGCTCCGACCGCTTGGCACCCACGGAAATCATCCGCGAGCGGATCAAGAAGACCGGCGACACCACGACGACCGAGCGGGAGATCTTGGGGACTGATTACGCCGGCCACTGGACGCCCATCCGCAAGGAGCAGGTCACGGAGAATGGGACCAAGGAAGATAAGCAGAGCGTGAAGGAAGTTCGCATCCCGTCTCTTGAGGGCGGCTGGCGCGTGGTGGATCGGGAAGTGACGTCGGAGAAGGCGACGGAGGCAGGCACAGAATCGCGCTCCGTCCGCCAGACTCCGGACGCTTACGGGCGGCTCTCCGATTATGAGGTGAAGCAGGAACGCACGACGACGGAGGATGGCAAGGAGAAGAAAGAAGTCACCACCACGCGGCGCGATTCGCAGGACGCCGACCACCCCAAGTTTTTCCTGGTGGAACACACCGTGTCCGAGCAGACGAAGTCTCCGGACGGCAAGACGACGACGAAATCCACGACCGAGTCCGATCTGCTGGCGGGCGGCGCAACGCGGAATATCACTCCCGGTGCGCCCCCATTGGTCGAACAAAAGACTGAAGTGGAAACGCCCGGTCAGGACGGCGCCTCACGCAAGGTCACGACGGTCGAGGAGCGCGGAGCGGTCGACCGCCAGATGCGGCCCTCACACCAGGTGATTCAGGAAACGGACCGCTCAGGCCACGTTCGGCAGATCTTCATTCTCATGGAGTGAGCGCGCGTTTTTGAAGTTGCTTGAGAGTTCGAGTAAGGGAGGGAAAACTCAGGCGTCGCTGTTGGTCGCGTCGACATCGCCCAGATCACCTGCC
>JAIQGB010000313.1 GCA_020072905.1 Terriglobia bacterium
AGATTTCTTCAAACGGAGAGGATCCCGCCAGCTCGAGGTTCATCCCCTGCTTGCGCAAGACACGAGTTTCGTCGGGTCGCCCGGGCAGGGGCATACGCTGATTGGGATTGTAGTTTTGGGCGATAAGGATAGAACTGGAGGTTGGTCCGGACAACTGGATCAAGAAGTTGGCGCCGGATTCGATTCGAACCTGGATATCCGGCAAGAGTCTTGATCCACATTGATCGGGGAGCGTATTCAGTGCGATCCAGTAGTTCCACTTCGTCCAGTCAAGGGAGTCCTTTTCGACATCCAGGAACAGGTAGAAGAAAGCGAAATCGGACATTGCATACACGTCTCGAACCTGACCAGGGGGATGGCTGGGGTCCACTTGTTCAGTCCGGGGAGAATACAAGGTTTTGGCATTCTGCCAGTCGGCGGGCTCTCCGCGCAGGAGGGGAGCGGGAATGCTCGGCTCGTAGCCTACGATGCCGAAGCTCTTTTCGGGATCCAGCTCGTTCAGCCAGAGGGGATTGCGATCCCACGGTCGTTCAAAGTCCGCGGTATAAGAGTCGTGGACGTGCTTGAACCATTCATCCTGCCATTCAAAAACCAACCCTCCTGCGTAGCCGGTGTCTCGAATATTCCTCGTGAACCGTACCAGGAGGTCCGCCTGTTGCTGCTCGGTCAATCCTCCGTTGTTCCACCCCTGCGGCTGAAGGTGAGCGGCAGCCATGCTGGTCGAAAGGCCGTATTCGCCCACGAAAAGCGGAAAGTTCGGATAGGCTTTCTTGAGCTCGCGCAAATAGCCGAGGTAGCGGTTTGGCCCCTCGGCGTCTTGGGCCTGAGCGTAGCTGGGCTCGGTGAGAAGGAAATCAGGCCAGTGTTGGTAGATATGGTATAGGGCAAACAGCCCCGCGGCGAACTCCGCTTGGGGCTTGAAATTCTTTATATCTACGGAAACCACGTCGGCATCGTTCATAAAGCGGGGAACGACTTCGGAGATCGACTCCCCCAGCTTCTTCCGAATCTCAATTTCTTCTCGGTAAGTCGCTTCGGTCGGGTGCACCAAGGGGTCCAGAGGCGGCCAGTTCACGATAGTCAGCGGACGCTGGGAATTGTACTTCTCGAGCTCGTAGCGGGCGGCGAGATCGGTCATTCGAGCGAGCCAGACTTCAGTCGGGTTGCCGCGCGGAAGGCTGATGTCGCGCCCCTGGTAGGCCGTCTGCGAGGGGTTTTGGCTGTTGGTGATCTGGACGACCCGGGGGTCGATTTCGCGGCCGATCGCCAGGGCTAGCACGTGGCGCGAAACGTCGGCTGTATAAATCCCGTAATGGTGTCCCTTCCGATAAGGCAAATCCGCCTGCCCGTGAAGCAGATCAATGGTGTTGACGATTTCTTGCCGAACCTCCTGGTCCACCGCGGACTCGTACAAGTCCTCGGCGTCTTCAGGAATCCAGACTTCTTGGACCAAGTAAAGAGGTGACGCCCCCGATTCGTTGTATGCCTTGAGTGCCTGATAGAAAGCCGGCGGCAATACGGTGTAGGCACGGACCGCATTGGCATTCATCTGGCCGACCTGCGTGAACCACTTCATGTAGGTCCAAAAATCGCGGGAAGCAGAGGATGGAAACTCGCCGGGACGTGCGGGGCCAAGGTTGACACCCACGATGTAGGTGTCCTTCCATGCCTCGCCGTCGAGGGCCTGAAAATTGTCACCATGGGTGCGAAAATAGATCTGGGTTTGCGGCGGCCGTCGCAATGGGGGGAGGGTCAGGGGCAGAGTCGGCGTGTATTCCTGATATCCATAAAGTGCAAGGAATTCGCGTTCGGCGTCCGGGTCGTGGTCGCGGTCCACCATGTCCCGATAGAACCGGGCGGCACGCAAGTTTTGACCGCTCTTGACGTAGGCCTCTCCGAGCGCCAATTGGATCCCCTTATCCTCCGGGTGCTTGCCAGCAAGCTCTTGGAAGAGCGGCAGGGCCACGGAAATCTTGCCCAGGGCCAGGCTGGCGTAGGCCAAGCCGAGTCTGGCTTCCTCGACGGCAGGGTCCAAGCGGTGTGCCCGAGCGAAGTGGAATTCGGCTTGTTCGGCGTGTCCCAATCGCCAGTGGCTCCAGCCCAGCAAGATGTTGACTTGGACGGCGCGCGAATTCAGTGCGTAGGCCCGCTCGAGCGAACGGACCGCAGCCACATAATCGCCCGCCCGATATTCTTCCACCGCCTGGCCGTAGAACCGTTCAATTCGCCTGGGGACGATCCAAAACCACCATGTCCCGGCAGCCACGGACACGAGGAGCAACAGGAGGACCGACAATTTCCAGCGCGCGCCGAGGCGTCTGAGAAAGGAAGAGTGGCTGGAATCGATCATGAAGGCACGCCGAAGTGACCTGGTCGTCTAGTCGGCTTTCGATCTCCAATACTCATACACCACCAGGGAAGGGTACTCTCTCAGGCGGCGGAAGTGGGGATTCACCTCAGCCCAAATCGGTCTGGGCTCCTTTTGCAAGTCTTTGTAGAGTATGAGGTATCCGTCGCTGGGCATATTTCCTGGGAAATTTGTGTAGAATTCCATACCTTCTTCCACCAAGATACGGATCGGCAAACGCGTATAGTAAGCGAAGACGGGGTAATTGTAATTCACATAGAGAGCCCCGAGCCGTTTCGCGTCCACCTCATTCAAGTAGTCGGCCACCCGCTTCTCTTCCGAGATATAGGGCTCGATAAGCGGACTGCTGAACCTTGCCCGGATGGGTGCAAAGGTGAAGCCCATTGTGAGCAGCAAAACGGCGATCCCGGCGGCGTGCGTAAACCTGCTTTGGGCTGAGGTCAGAACAGCCAACCCGCGGCCGGACAGGAGGAACCACGGTGCAGCCAGCGGGATCAGGTACCGAAGTTCTTTGTGGGGAACAGCGCTGAAATACGCCAGCACGATGACCATCCACCAACACAGGATCACGTCCGAGGCCAGACGAGGCACGATCTCGCCACTACCCTGGCTCGCCAGCGATTGGGTTGCGCCGCGCGCTCGGGTTTTGGATTCATGCAGCAACCACGTCACGACCCACAAGCCAACTCCCGCTAGGCTCAGCCACGGAAAAATCTGGCTGAAGTTGTCGATGAAGAACGTCCAAGGCTCGATGGAGCCGCCCACGTTCCGGCGAGCCTCCTGGAGCGTGAAAAACAAGGACCCGTATTCGAACCGAGACCAAAGCAGGTAAGGTGCGAAGCCCAGCGCCACACCCACCGCGAACAGACCCGCACTCTTCCACCGCTTCCGTGGCCAGATCAGATACAGCGGAAAGACGAAGACGGTGATCAGAGACGTAAAGCGCATGAGGCCGGCCAGGGCAGTGAGAAATCCCGCGAGGGCAAACCAACCTTGCTTGTCCGTGGCCAGGCCTTTCAGCAGGAGGCAAAACGAGAACAGGAGGAGTGTCAGGGCCGGGTTATCCGTCAGCAGGCTGTTCCCTGTCTCGACGAAAAACGGAGAGAAGGCCAACAGCAGTGCGGAGATGCCGCCCGCCGTTCTGCCCGCGAGCCGCTTTCCGGCCCAGTATAAGAACAACGGCGCCAGTCCGTTTAGTCCCGCCACGAGCAGGCTGGCAATGTAGACGTGGTGCCAAAGCTGGAACGAACCGGCATAAAGAAGCGAGAGCAGCGGAGGCCGGGAAGAGAGTTCAGAGTAGTTATGCTTCCCGCAGCAGATGACTTCGGCATTCTGGAGGTAGACGGTCTCGTCCCAGAAATGCACCTGCCAAATGGGCCATAGGCGAACCAGAAAGCTAGCCCCGACCAGGAGGATCAGGAATATGATCTCCGCGAGCCGCTTTCGGTCTCGGCCGTGGCGTGCGCGGGCACCTCCCTGCTGGGCAACACTAGGCGTGATCTGAGCCTCCTGAAACCTTGGGCGTCCTCAGAACAGGTACTCCAAAGTGGCGTAACCGGTATGGGTCCTGTAGGCGCCCGCGCGGACAATGCTCGAGATCGCGAAGTACCCATAGCCGAGCGAGAGCTTGAAGCGCTCAGAAACCTTGATGTCCCAACTGCCTCGCGCTGTCCCGTCCCACCGGAATTTGTCACGAAACACTTGCTCCTTGCCGCCTGAGCCCCAGAAGGAGAACTTGAGCCAGGGGGCCAGCTTCGCGTTGAAGTTGAGCAGCGCGGCGTGACGCTGGAATTGTGACGGCGCAAAGAAGCCGCTATCGATGCCTTTCGTGAACCCGAATACAGCGTAAAGGTAGCCGATCTCGATTTCCCCCACTTCCCGGGCTACCACCTTGTGAGTGGCGGTGAAGTTCCCGCCATTGTTGCGGTTCGTGTCGGAATAGCGCTGGTGGTAATAGTCCAGGTGGAGGGCGCTGCGTCGCTCGGGCCGCCAGTCCCAGGCGCCGCGGAACTGCACCCGGCTGACATCTCGCCGCACGGGAAGAGGGATGTAGTTGATGAAACTGCGCGACACGTCAAGATCAATTTGCGTTCGGTCAGTAACAAAAAGCGTCGCGCCACCTTCTCCGATCGCCCCCTCGCTGCCAAAAACCCCGGAGTTTACCCCGCCCTCCCCGCGCAGCAGCAACCACTCTGACACACGGCCGTAGGAGCCGAACACGAATTCCCGGCCAGTGGCCGACAGGCCGCTCCGTGAGTCCAGGGAAGGGATGAGGCGGGTAGCCACGTAACTTCGAATCTGAGGTGTGGGACTGAAGTACAAAGTGGCCGTCGAGTAGTAGATCTTCAGATCGTAGGAGTCCACAGAGGGGGTGAAGCCCAGGACGAGACGCGGGCGCAGCTCGCGGCGGATGGACTCCCGGGAGCGTTCCACATCCGGATTGCCCGGCTGCAGCTTGTCTAGTTCATCCAGCTGCTGGAGCGCGAGGTCCTGTCGACCGAGCGCTGAATCCACACTCGCCATGGTGAAAGTCACGTCGCGGTCTTTCGGGTTCTTCGCATGGAGGTCTTCCAGGATTTCTTTGGCATCCCGGGTGTGCCCCGACCAGAACAACGTTTGCGCCTTGCCAAAACGCGCCTCGCGGTCCGAGGGATCGCGAGCCAGCAGCTCGTTGTAAGCGTCCAACGCGCTGCTCAGATTGCCTCTCCAGGAATAGATCCGTGCGCGCTCGATCTGGGCGTCATGGTTGTCGGGCTGTGCTTTGAGCACGCGGGCGTACTCCTCGAGCGCGGCGTCCAGCTGCTTGTCCCAACTGAGCACGCGCGCCAGACCCAAGCGCGCTTCGAGGTCGTTGGGATCACGCTCCAGAAGCTCCTTATACCGCTCG
>JAIQGB010000314.1 GCA_020072905.1 Terriglobia bacterium
GGCTGAACAGGCAGATTCGTACATGAGTATCTCCACGGGGACCTTCGACAACGCAAAGCCCAGCTCGCAAGAGGAACCCCGGCTTTTCGCGTCGGGTTACACCCTGCCGTTCGTCCTGGTGACCGCGTTGTTCCTGTTCTGGGGCATTCCCAGCAACATGAACGACATCCTCATCAAGCAGTTCATGAAGTCGTTCGAGATCACGCGCTTCCGAGCCGGCCTGATCCAGTCGGCGTATTACATGGGGTATTTCCTCCTTTCCATGCCCGCCGCGCTGATCATGCGCAGGTACAGCTACAAGACGGGGCTGGTCATCGGCCTGCTTCTGTATGCCGCGGGAACCTTTCTCTTCTGGCCGGCGGCCATCGTGCGGCAATACGGATTCTTTCTGTTCGCGCTTTTTGTGGTCGCCAGCGGAGCGCCGTTCCTGGAAACGGGAGCGAACCCCTTCATTGCCGTCCTGGGCGACCCGAGGACCTCGGAGCGGCGCTTGAATTTTTCTCAAGCCTTCAATCCGCTGGGAGCGGTGGGGGGCGTTCTGGTGGGAACGGTTTTCATCTTCTCGGGCATCGAACTGAAGCAGCCCGAGATCATCGCGCTGAAAGCCGCCGGGACGTACGACGCGTACCTGCAGCACGAGACGATGCGGGTGGTCACCCCGTATCTGGTTATCGGAACCATCATTTTCATTTGGGCGTTGCTCATCCTGCGCACAAAATTCCCGAAGATTGCGGAGGAGGCGCAAACCGGGGCCGAGCGCGCGAAGGGACGGTTCACAGATCTCTTCCACCATCGGCACTTCGTGCTCGGTGTGCTGGCCCAGTTTTTGTACGTCGGCGCCCAGGTGGGAACGTGGAGCTACTTCATTCAGTACGTGCAGGACTACACTCATCAGCCCGAGAAATTTGCAGGCTACTTACTGACGGGAACGCTGGTGGCCTTCGGGGTCGGGAGGTTTTCAGCCACCTACCTCATGAAGTTTGTTTCGCCGAGCAGGTTGATGGGTGTCTACGGCATCGCCAATGTCGCCCTCGTGGCCAGCGCGGTGCTGTTCCCCGGCTGGGTCGGCGTGTGGTCGCTCTTCCTGACGAGTTTCTTCATGTCCCTGATGTTTCCAACCATCTTCGCTCTGGGCATCAAAGAGCTGGGACCCAACACGAAGCTGGGCGGTTCGTTGATGGTGATGGCGATCATCGGCGGCGCGGTGTTTCCTCCCATCGAGGGACTGATTTTCGGCGCGACGCACAGCATGGCTACAGCGATGGCCGTTCTGCTGATCTGCTACGCCTTCATCGCCCACTACAGCTTCGTCGGGTGCAAAGTTCGAATGGTGAATAGTGAATTGTGAATAGTGAATGGTGAATGATAAATAGCCAAGGTTGGATTGGGCAGCCATCCTTGGTTTTTTGGCCCTAATTCACTATTCACCATTCACAGTTCCTCTGTGCCATCTCCCCGTCAGCGCGCTAGCTTGTGCCCGCGACCTACTTGAGTGCCAGCACGCCCTTGATGTAGTCGGGCTGGTCAAAATCCCTTTCGAACGCCTGGTGGATTTCCTCCAGCGCTTGGTAGCGGTGGGTGACGAACGGCTGGACGCGGATTTTGCCCGAGCTGACAAGTTCCAGCGCGCGGCGGTAGGTGGAGGGTCTGCCGTCGGCGTCGAAGCCGCCGGAGGCCCCCACGGCGGCGACCAAGGCCGGCTCGAGAAACAAGATGTTGGCCCACAGCCCGATGTCCCGGCCTTTGTGGCCGTGTCCATAGAGCAGAACCGTTCCCTGCTTGCGCAGTAAGCTGGGAATCTGCTCGAAGACGATGGAGTTACCGCAGGCTTCAATCAGGTAGTGAATGCGTTCGCCGGAAGTCTGTTCGCGAACTACCTCCGCCAGATTCTCCCGCGCCACGTTGACGGGTATGCCGCCGAGTTCGCGAACGAGGTCCAGATTTTTCTCGCGCACGTCGCTCACCAGAATGAGCCCATCGTATTGCTTGACGTTGCGCAGATATTGCAGGAAAAGCAGTCCAGCAGGACCCGCGCCGCAGATGAGGACGTGGCGGATGCGTTCCGGGCCGTCCAAGGTGTAACGCGCCTGCGCGCGTTCAGCGCGGTAGCTGGAGTGCAGCACGCAGCCGAGCGGCTCGACCAGCGCGCCGAGTTCGGCGGGCAGGGAATCGGGGAGACGGATGCAATTCACGCCGGGCATGGCGATGTATTCGGCGAGGGCACCCTGCAGCCCTGTGATGCCGTGCTCGGCGTAGAATTCGCACTGGTGGGAATCGCCGCTCGCGCAATACGAACACACCGGGCGGCGTCCCTGGCTGTAACAGTTCCGGCCCTGATCGCACAGCACGCGGTCGCCAGGCTTTAGGTCTTTGACTTCGCGGCCGACTTCGATAATTTCGCCGGAAAACTCGTGCCCGAGAATCTGTGGCTGTTCGGCCAGCGGCACCGGACGGCTTTTCGCGTCCAGGTTGTAATTGGCGTGGCCGCCGAAGAGATGCAGGTCCGTCCCGCAGACACCTACCGCTTTCACGCGCAAAACCACCTCGCGCGGTGGGACCTCAGGGTCCGGCACCTCGCGCACCACCAGCTTTTCAACGTCTTCGAGGACGGCAGCCTTCATGGGAAGAACAAGTCAAAAGCCAAAGGTCAAAGGTCGAATGTCAAAAGGCAGAGGCGATGTGCCGCAGCCTAGTTGGTGATTCACTGCTGGCCACTGGCAACCAGCTACTGATCACCTCCGGCCTGAATTCCCAGAATTCTTTCCATCTCCGCCGCGGCATTGTGGAGTGCGTCGTCCACACTCCACTCGCCGGTGGCGCCCTTTTGAAGGGAAGTCCACAACGCCTCTTCAACCGCCGGATAGAGCGGAAATCGCGGAGGCAACAGCATGTGGGAGCCGACCGTTTGTTCGAGCAGCGCCAGCCGCCGGCCCTCGAGCGAGTTGGCATCCGTCTCGGCCCGGAGCCGGTTTTGAACGCTCTTCAGCACCGGCAATACGCCGTGCTGCGCCTCATGCCACTGGGCGTCCGCCGAAGTGAGGAATTTGAGGAGCGCGCGCGCGCCCTCCTCATCCCGGACGCTGCTGGGGACGGCGAAGCAATGGCCTCCGGAATAAACCCACCGCTCGCCGGCCGGGCCAGTGGGATAGAGCGCCAACCCGAACCGTCCCGTCACCTGGGAGTGGGCGGGATCGCTGTAACGGTAGAACCCCCCCGGCCAATCGGCCACCATCGCGCAGCGGCCTTCGAGGAAAAGCGCTGACACTTCATCATAACGCATGAGGGGAAGTTCCGAAGGGGTGACGCGATCCTCGGTATGGAGGCGGCGGAGAAAGCCCAGCGCCCATCGCCCGGCGGCGTCCACGAAGGCGGGGCGCAGGTCGGGGCCGAACAGCTTGCCGCCCGCCATGGCGACCAGTTCGAAGAACGTTCCGAACAATCCGCTGTCGCGGCCGGGAAAGGCGAAGCCGTAGAGCTCCGGCGGTCGCGCGAAGAACTTCGCGACTTGCGCGAGCTCTTCCCAGGTTTCGGGGACACGCAATTCCAGCCCCGTCAGCGCGCGGTACTTCTCCTGTTCCGAAGGGTCGTCGAAGAGATCGCGGCGATAATAGAGGAGCCGGACATCGATGTTGCGCGGAACACTTAGCAGCCAGCCTTCCACCCGGCTCATCTCGAGCACCGAAGGGATGAACTCGCTCAACTCCGTCTCCAGAAACCAGTCGTCGACCGGTCGAAGGAAATGCTTTTGGGATGGCGCGTACTTGTTGTGTGTGGAAACGAGATCATAGGCACCCTGCCCGGAGCGGTAGACCTCTTCCAGGTGGGCGTTCAGCTCCGGGTGAACGAGGCGGGCTGCGACGTGCACGCGGCGGCCCGTCTTGGCTTCGAATCCCGGGAGCAGCTCGTAGAGCGGGTCGTACATCGGCCCCGCCACGAGCGCCACGTTCAAGGCACCGCGCTCGGCGGGACGAACGAAAAAGCCGGGTTGCGAGTTCGGATTGGCCATCAGGAGTGCAGTCCTACCAACGAAACTGGAAAATCGAAAATCGAAACTCGTGGAGTGCCATTCATGTCGGTGTCCAGCTACGTGTCGAGGTCCTTCGTATCCAGTTGTCCGTCGCGCTGCAGGCGCTCGAAGATTTCAACGGTCTGACGAATGCCCTGATCGAGCGGTGTGCGCGGTACGCTCCCCAGGTCGCGAACCAGAGCGCTGTCATCGAGGTCTGGAGCGATGGGAAGGTGCTGGCCTTCGGCGCGAATCAATCCGCGCGCGGGGGGACATACTTGTTCCAGTGTCTGGATGAACCGGTCGATGCGCACCACAGCGCCGCGCAAGGTGTAGGCCCGTGCGCCGGAAAGATCCTCCTCCGCGCAGCGCAAAAAGGTCCGGGCGCAGTCGTCCACGTACTGCAAGTCGATTTGGCCAGTGAAGCGAATCGTGTAAGGCCGCCCCACGACGGCCGCCTTGATCGCCTTGGTCGGCCCGGAGGTAATGCCCTGATCGCGCCCCACCCCGTAGACTGCCCAGGCTCGCAAGCCGACGCTCGAAATGCCGTGACTCGCGTGATAGACGCGCGCGTTGCCCTCGTTGCACTGCTTGAAAACCCCGTAGTGCGTGCCGGGATGGAGCGGCGCTCCTTCCCGCACCGTGCCCGCCCCGTAGAACTCCTCCGGGCCGAACACGGCGGCGGAACTGGCATAGACGATGCGTTTGACCAGGTCACGGCGGCGCCGCGCGATCTCGAAAACGTTCAAGGTTCCCAGTACATTGATCCGGGCGCCGAGCAGAGGATCGGCGGCGCAGGCGGGGACTTGTAGTGCTGCGAGATGAATCAGATGCGTGATGCCGTGGTCCGCGACGCCGCGATCGAGGTCGTCATAGCTCGTCACGTCACCGCGAACGAATTCGACGCGTCCCAACTGGTCGATTGTCAGCAGGGCACGCAGGCGGTGCGCTTCCGTATCGACGTCGAAGATGACGGGACGGTCGCCACGCTCGACCAGGTTTTTGACAATCCACGCGCCGATGAAACCTTTGGCGCCGGTGATGAGGAAGCGAGACCCGCGAAGTTGCGAACCGGGGCTTGAGGCCATGTCAGCGCATTATAGCGGTTGAGCGAAGACTGTCAACGAGGCGCGGAGCGGAGGCCGAGAAAGGAGAGAAGCAGGTATGTTGAGGGCCCAAAAAACTCGGGGCACGGCGAGCCGTGCCCCGAGAGGATATGACTGGAAGCCGAGTACTACC
>JAIQGB010000315.1 GCA_020072905.1 Terriglobia bacterium
GGACAAGGGTATGTCGCGCAGCGCCGTTGAAGGCTGGATCACCCTGGATCGAGCCAAGGCGCTGTTCGCGATGGCGGGGGAGGATTACGACACACTGAAGAAGGCCGCCGTACGGCGCGACTTCCAGCCCGTTCCGCTCGGCGTGAAAGCCTCGCTGTCTTTTCGGAATCAGATTCGCACCGTTGAATCGAATAACGTCGTGGCGAAACTCACGGGCAGCGACCCGGAGCGACGAGATGAATACGTCATCTACACCGCGCACTGGGACCATCTTGGCATCGGGACGGAAGTGAATGGCGACAAGATTTATCACGGGGCGTGCGACAACGCTTCCGGTGTGGCGGGCCTCTTGGAGTTGGCGCGGGCATTCAAGGAAGTCCGGCCCGGGCCGAGGCGTTCGATCCTCTTCCTTTCTGTCACCGCGGAGGAGCAGGGACTGCTCGGGTCCCAGTATTACGCCACGCATCCCCTCTATCCGCTGGCGAAGACCGCGGCCGACATCAACATGGATGCCATGAATGTGCTGGGGCGAACGAAAGACATCACCCTCATCGGGCTCGGCATGTCCACGCTGGACGACGTGGCAAAAGCCGTGGCTGCCGAGCAGGGTCGCGTTCCCGAGCCGGATCCCGAGCCGGAGAAAGGGTTCTACTATCGCTCTGATCACTTTGAGTTCGCCAAACAGGGCGTGCCGGCTCTCGACCCGCACGATGGCGTCGAATTCATCGGGAAGCCGGAGGGCTGGGGACTCAAGATGCGCGAGAAGTTCACGCGCGAGGACTACCACAAGCCTTCCGACCAGGTGAAGCCCGATTGGGACCTGAGTGGCATGGTCGAGGATCTGCAGCTCCTGTTTTCCGTCGGCTACCGTGTCGCCAACGCGGACTCTCTTCCGACTTGGGAACCCGGAACGGAGTTCAAGGCGAAGCGGGACGCGATGATGAGAGCAGTGAAGAGTGACAAGTGACGAGCAAGGGCTGGAAGACAGAAGTCAGAAGCCAGAAGTCAGAATCCAAGGAATCGACCGCGCGTTTACCTGATTTCACGTCGGCAGAATCGCTCAGACACGGCTAACTAATCACAGATTGGTTAATATCCGCATTAAGTCTCGCAACTGACAACTGACGGCTTTATTCTGACTCCTGACTTTTGACTCCTGGCTTCTGACTTTTGGATTCCGACTTCTGGATTCTTCGGCGGAGGTTCCTCATGTCCCCGGAAACCCAAGCGACACAATCTGCAGGTAGTCCGTTCAAGGGGCTCCTGCATCGCGTCATGGCCTTTCTTGCGGTGCTCGTGGTGGCCCGCTTCATTCTGGAAGTTGCCGGCGTACCGGAAGCCGTCACTCGATATGTATCCAGCACGGCGGGCGTCTTCTTTGCGGCGATTTATCTGGCCGCGATGGCGCCGCTGCGCGGCGGGATGCGGAAGTTTGGGCAGCTCTTCCTGCCCTCGCTGCTGATCGCCGCGTGGTCCGTGGGCTGGGTGATCCTGGCCACGATCGTCGCTGCGGTCTTTCGTCTCGAGCGAAGCCACTTCGCGGAGAAGTCCGATTATGGCAACTGGGGGAACCTGGCGCGTCACCTGCTTGGTCACGTCATCGAAATTGGCGTCTTCTTCGTCCTCGTGCTCGTCATTATGACGATCGTCCACGTGGCTTGGCGCTGGCCCGTGACGGTCGCACCGGTTGCGGTTCTCGGGGCGCTGGTCATTATGCGCTACTGGGTGGAGGCAATGGGTGCTCCTCCCACTGCGGCTGCGGCGTGGAGTTCCACGATTGGTGTGTTGCTGAGCGCGGTCTATTTAGGCGGGCTGGGGCCGCGCCAAGGTTTTGCGACAGCGCCCCAGTTGCTGCTCCCCTCATGCGTGGTGGTTTTGGCCTGGCGCGCCTGGATTCTCCTCGCCGTCCTGCTGAGCGCGCTCGTGCCGTCCTACAAAACTCACTTCTTCGACCCCACAGGTGGTCGAGTCGTGGCGCGGCTGGCACAGTTTGTTGTCGCCGGGGTTATCGTTGAAGGCTTGATCGTGAGCCTGATCGTGTGGGGAATCGCCGTCTGGATCGCGCGCGCCACGCGGCCGACGGAGAATGCCGCAACCTAGATTCGTTGCGCGGCGCGACCGCGATTCCGGCCGATGGAATCGCGGATGGGCGGGCGAGACGGTCTCACTGAGAGTTCAGCACCGACTGATAAAGCTTCTCGTAAGAGGGAATGATCTTGCTGGCGCAGAATTGCTTGGAGGCGCGTTCGCGCGCGGCCTTGCCCATCGCTTCGCGGCGCCCGGGCTCCGACAGGATGGCGAGCGCACGTTCCGCCATGGTCTTCACGTCGCGGGGCGGAACCAGGTAACCCTCGACGCCATCGGTAATGACTTCCGGCACGCCGCCCACGCGCGAGCAGACGCACGGAACGCCGCAGGCCATCGCTTCGAGGGCCGCCAGGCCGAACGATTCCAGGTCGCTGGGTAGCAACATCACGTCCGCAAGGCCCAGCAGGTTTTGAACCTGGTTCTGCTTCCCCACGAAAACCACGTCGTGCGTCAGGCCCTTCTCGCGCACCATCCATTCGGCGACGGTTCGCTCCGGGCCGTCACCGATGAGCAGGAGCTTGGCGGGGATCTCCTTGCGCACAATATCGAAGATTTCGACGACATCCGGAATACGCTTGACGGGGCGGAAATTCGAAAGGTGGACGAGCAGCTTCTCATGGTCGCCAGCGAACTCCCTCCGGCGCTCATGATCTTCGGGGGGAAGGAAGACGTCGCAATTGACGAAGTTGGGAATGACCTCGACCGGCCGCTTCACCGCGAACTCATGCAGGGTCACGTCCCGCAAGTAGCTGGAGATCGCCGTCACCGCGTCGCTCTCCTCGATGGAAAAGCGCGTGATGGGAAGGTACGAGCGGTCCGCGCCCACCAGCGTGATGTCGGTTCCGTGCAGGGTGGTGACGAAGGGCAGCCGGCGGGGGACAAGCATGGCGCGCGCCAGGTAGGCGCTGACCGAGTGGGGAATGGCGTAATGGACGTGGAGGAGGTCCAGAGATTCATTGACCGCCACGTTGTACATCTGCGTGGCGAGCGCCAGCGTATACGGCGGGTGGTCGAAGAGCGGGTAGTTGAGCATCTCCACTTCGTGGAAGTGGATGCGCTCCGAGGCTTCGCTCATGCGCACGGGGACGGCGTAGCTGATGAAGTGGATCTGATGGCCGCGCGCGGCGAGTTCCAGGCCGAGCTCCGTGGCGACCACGCCGCTTCCGCCGTAGGTGGGATAACAAGTGATGCCGATGCGCATGAGGTCTGAGCTGTCCCTTGGGTGACTAGGAAGGCGGCGCTGATTTCTTCTTGTCTTTCGCGTCGGTCGCTTTCTCCTCGCCGCCCGGCCCAAGAACCATGATTTCGGAGACGCTGCGGCGGTCTTCCTTGACCTCGTAATAGACGATGACGTTCGTACCCGGGGCGAGTTCTTTGACCTTGAGTCTCTCCCCGCTGGCGGTCTCCACCGGAACGTTCTTCTTGATGGGGAAGAACTCGGTCGCACGACCTTCAACCGTTTCGATCATTAAGAGGTTCCGCTTGAGGTCGACGGACTGGACCTTGCCGCTAAAAGCCTGGCGGCTCGATCCTCCCGCGATCTTGCCAATGACCGGCACCTTGGTGCGGCGCTCATCTTGCCCGCGCGCCGGCCGCGCCATGGCCAGCCCGAGGAAAGTCAGGACGAGGAGAGCGATGGCGAGGGCAGGCCGCCGGGCAGACGGAGCTCTCGGATCAGCGTGGGCTCGGCCTGAGCCGAAGCGAGCCTTGCGGCGCCGGCTCGTAACTTTGGCGTCCTGGTCTTCGCTGGGAGAGTGGATCCAAGTCTGGGACACGGCAAGCCTCCCCTCCCGGAGTGTGATCGTGGAGTGCCCCGCAGAGGCTCTGGAGGCCTTCCACGGCCGCCGCGCCGGCGATCCCCACTCAGATGGCGGGGCGTCGCGCCGCGGAGCATACGTTGCAGTGTGCACCTGACGGGCCCGTCGCTCGCTTATTGATCCATCTGCCTGTTGAACCCGTTGCCATTCCCCGGCTCCCGGGCTTCGGGGTCCTTGTAAATGTACCGAACCGAAGTCTTCATGATCAACAGGTTGGGTTCGTTGGCGCGGTGCACTTTAATGCAGTTCTTGTCGTACCACTCGATGACGCCACGAACGGTCTCGCCAGCGTCGAGCACCACCACCACCGGAGTGCGGGCTTGCATTTGCTTCAAGTAGTAAAAGCTTTCAGCGCTGGTCTGCTCGGGGGGGGTGGGTTTCTTCCGCTGGAGACGTGACCCCATTTGGTCCTGGATTTCCGACAGTGTGGGACGAATGAGTTTGCGGTTCACTGTTTGACGCTCCTTGCAACCCCGATGATGAAGGGGTCAGAAGTTTGAGCTCCGCCCGAAAAACGCTCACTGACCGGACACCCTCTTTCTCGACGGGGAGCTGGGCATCTCGGTTTCTCTCGTATCAGGACAAGCCGGGCACGGGAACTGGCTGCAACTGAGCGAAATTCTAGCACGGCCCGCTTTGGGCCGCAATCTCAATCGGCGGGGTACCGGCCGGCTCCTTGTCCCCGCAGTTCAGGATTCCCTTTCGCACCCTTTCTCAAGAGTCGCCTTCGGATTCGGGTCTCAACCTACTGCCTTAGATGCAGAAACCGCAGGATGGGGTTTGCAGTCGGCAGTAATTCTGAGGGACGGCTGATAACGAATGGGGGTTCGTGGCTTGACGGGGCAAGCTCAATTGAGGTTTTGCCCCGAGGGTCCCTGGCAGGTTGGGTCACTGGTCGGCGGAGGGAGCTGTGGACGCGCTCAGCAGTTCCATGGCCATGGTATCGAAACCCAATTGCTGGTTCACGTTTCTCACCTGGAGCCGGTAGGCCTGGCCGAGGCCCTCCTTGAGCGTCTCGATGCCCCGCAGCCCCAGATTCGCGGCCCAGGCTTTCAGGCGGGCGCGTATATCCACATTCACCACCGGCGCTTCCGGTCCGCCCTCGAGTGTGCCCACCAGATCACGAAGCAGACTGTACCCGGTGCGGAGTGTTTCCTCGAAGGCGTCGCGGTCTTCCGCCAGAGCTTTAGTGGAATCGAACAGCGCCCTCCAGTCGGGGGCGTGCGCCGCGTCGTGAGAGCCCGCCACGGCATCCAGGAATGCCAGCCAGGGGCGTCGCCTCCGCTCGAACTCGGCGGCGTCAAAGGTTTTCGCTTTCGCCACACTGCCCGCCGCCGCGAGCGAATCGTCGGGCGGAGTTCGTAGGCGTTTGGACAGACCAGGATCAGCGTGGTCGTTTCCGGTGGTTCCTCCAAAACCTTGAGGAGCAGGTCAATCGCCTGCCAATGGATGGCCTGGGCCTCATCGATGATGAAGACCCGATGGGGGAATTCGAACGGTCGGCTGTAAGCCACGTGACGAAGCTGACGGATCTGCTCGATCAGAATGAACCTCGTGATGGGCTCAATCAGTTGGAGATCGAAATAGACCAGGCCGTCGGCGCGGCGCTGGGCGTCTTTCGTCTCGCGCCGGCGGGCCAGGTCTTCGCGCGTCGCGGCGAGCATCTCGTCGGCCTTGCGACAGCGGGCACACGTGCCGCAGAAATCACCTTGCGCGGACAGCCGCTCGCAGTTCATCGCTATGGCGAGCATCAGGGCAAGCGTCTTCTTGCCGACTCCGTCCGGCCCAGTAAAGAGCAGGGCTCCGGGCACACGGCTGCCGGCAGCCATGGCGCGCACAGCCTCAACGGCCTTCGTATTACCGAGGAATGAGTCGAAGCCCATGTTCTTCGGGACTCGGGGTTCGGATTTCGGGATTCGGGCGCACCAAGGCTGCGCGGTCTTAGCCGCCCGCGACTCCCGCCTTCCGAGCACCGCGCGCTTTGTGGTGCTGTGTTAGAAACGCGTTTACGATTTCGCGAATCTCCGCCTGGACCTCCTCGACGGCGCGGTCGGCTTCCACGACCTTCACGCGCCGCGGCTCCCGTCGCGCGATGGCCAGATAGCCGGCACGCACGCGCTGGTGGAATTGCAGTCCGGCTGCCTCGAACCGGCTACGCGTGGAGTTGCGCCGGATCTCGCGGCCCTGCGCGCGCTCCAGGGCCACGCGAGGATCGAGGTCGAGCACAATCGTGAGTTCCGCTTGCGTGCGCCCGCAAACGATCCGGTCGAAGGCGCGGACGGCCTCGACCCCCAGCTTGCGTCCATAGCCCTGGTAGGCAAAAGAGGCGTCATTGAACCGATCGCTGACCACGATCTCTCCGCGGACAAGCGCCGGTCGCACGACTTCCTCCAGGTGTTGCGCGCGCGCAGCGTAAATCAGAGCCAGTTCGGCGAGCGGCGCGAGCTCTCCCGTCCGCGAGGCGAGGAGGATGTTCCGCACCTTTTCCCCCGCGGCTGTCCCGCCAGGCTCACGTGTGGAAACGACCTTGTAGCCTTCGCTTCGCAGGTAAC
>JAIQGB010000316.1 GCA_020072905.1 Terriglobia bacterium
TATCTGGGGCCCATGCCTCTCGCCGCCGCGCAGCGGTACAATGTGGATTCGCGCGACGACGGGCGGCGCGACCGCAACCAGGTGACGGGCGCCGCGCACGGCGCCTTCCGCTGCCACTACGCCGGCGAATGCTCGCGCGCCTGCCCCAAGGGCGTGGATCCCGCCAAGGCCATCCAGCATCTCAAGCGCCGGCTGGTGCTCGACTATCTTCGCTTGTCGCGCCGCAAAAAGCCGTGCGAAAAACTTCAAGGCCCGGGCCAGGGCAAACCACTCCCCAACATCCCCGCCGCGCCAGCCAAGACGGTGTGAAGTTTTGGCACGACCGACTCGGCCGTGTTATCGCGCCGGACGCACCTGCCACCTCAGTGCCACGGGCCTTGATTCTTAGCTAGACTCACGAAGTCTTCACTTCGTCAACAAACCAGTCGAAGATTCCAAGAATGCCTTCTAGCACGCCAGGGCCACGAAGCGCTGACAACCTAACTGTAGGATATCTATTGATGGCATCTTCGGGCAGTTTCGCGTCGAGAAAGGAATTCAACCTCTTGAGCAATTCCAACCTTTTCTCTTCGGAGTCAAAGGGCGGGCGATTTTGGATGGTGCCGAAACTGATGCCTAGGTAGCCGTTTGTCGTAACGCCGAATGGATGGAACTCCTCACCTTTGTGCTCCAGGACGGGAGTAAATGACCCGTACTGTTTGCCGCGCCCCCATGCAATCCGTGTACTTTTGCGCGTTGCCCAGTCGTAGATCTTCCCCGCGATGGCCCTTTCATCTTTGCCTCGTGATTTTTCCAATGCATCCAGGAACCGTCCCTCATTCCACGGTTGACTCTCGGGGCCAAGGGTTTGGCTGACGACGCGTGGCACAAGGGTCGTTTGGCCTTTGCCAACATACTGGCGAATCTCGAGTGCCAAGACCTCGGCGGTGTGCATTTGCTTATTCAAGAACTCGACAATTTGCTTAAGCTCTGCGGGAATTTCGTCAGCTACAAAGATCATACGAACGTTGCCACTTTCAAGATTTGTCTCTACCTTCGTCCAAAAGCTCGAAGGATCAGGATCTGTACCAAGAACCTTTGTCAGTTCTTTCGCGGCATCGCGGTTCTTCTTCCTGCAGTCATCCTCGAATAGATTCCGAATTGTGCCACTTGGCCAATAGGCGAGAGCATTCGCGGCATAGTCGAGCATTTGCCCGACAACTTCACGACGAAGTCGCGTGTCGCTGCTGCGCTTTGCCTCGACGAACGTCGGAATACCATCTTGGTCGACGAAGAGATGGTCTAATGACCACCTTCCCGCACCCCCTTCCTTGGAGGGGATCGGGACCTCCCGAGAAACAAGAACCCAGCGGCGAGGCGCTTCGCTGTCAACCTGGTCACCAGCGAGAATATCGGGGTGTAGCGCCAGGTGTCCCTGCAATTCATCTTCTAAGGCGTACTTTTCTTCGGTCATTTCAATGAGCTCTTTTCCCAGAATCAGGTAAATGGCTCCCCCCATGGTGATCCTCCTTCACGCGAACGGGCAAAGCATTGCGTCCCAAAAAGCATTATGGATTGAGAATTCGTGTCGCGGTTCATATCGGGGCTAATCCTTTGTAAGTGGGTCCTCCGCAGTGTCGGGCAGGTCGGGCCCCATGTGGTCCAACGGCGCTTCTTCGGGTGACCCCAACACGATGTTGCCCAGGCCATCTTTCCAATAAGGGATCATGACAATCGTAGGAGTTTCCCCCTGCACCTTGATTTCCATGCAAACGCAGTTCTTTCGCCTCCCGTCCGCCTCAAAAGCCCCCGGGAATTCTGGATCCTCACCACGCAGCGATGCCTCATCTCTTTCTTGCGGGAAAATCCGATACGTCGCATCGAAAATTGTGATCACTGCAACTGCCTTTTTGTCGTGCGCCAACTGCCCGAGCTTCTGCATTGACCGCTTCTTGGCTTCCTTGTCGCTGAAGTGGAGCGCTACGGGAGAGACTCTCCCTGCGGGGTCCAGAACCACGCCATATGGGGGAAGGTAACCTTTCTCCTGTAAGAACGCCTTGCACGTGTCCAACAAGTCGTAAGCGACTTTACGGACATCTACTGAGGATTCCATTTATCGCTCCAGCCGGTCAGGGTGAGTCTACACCCCGAAACCTCGTTTTGGAACGGTTCCCAGGCAGGGCATGGACGACCGCAAGCACTATGGCCCAAGAGGGTTGAGCGTTAGGGGGAAAAGCGGTAGGCTTGTGATATGACGCTGGCAACGATCAAGTCGGCCATCAAAGGGCTTCCTGAGGAAGAGCGGACAGCCCTCATTGATTGGCTCCTCAGCCGCGATCGGGAGGATTGGGACAAGGAGATCACTCAAGATTTTTCTCCGGGCGGGCAGGGCATGATGTCGCTCGAAAAGGTTGACGCGGCAATCGATCGCGGTGACTTCAAGCCGTCCCCATAATAAGCTAGCCCACGTCACCGCGGATTTCAGATTGAAGATTTCAGAGTAAGCCCAGAAGCAGACCAATCCAAAATCCCCAATCCAAAATCTAAAATGAAATCAGGCGGGCAGGCTCCAGCCCTTGGCGCCGAGGTTGTCGGCGGCGAGGACGTGTGGCTGCGACGTGATGCCGTGCGCGGCCAGCAACTGGCGGATGGCTTCGCCGATCTCGGCGGCGTTCGCCCGCGCGAAAGCGAGAACGGCAGGTCCGGCGCCGCTCAGGCAGACGCCCAGCAGGTCGGGATGGCGGAGTTCGAGAACGTCCTGAAGGCCCGGAATCAGCGGCGCACGATACGGCTGATGCCAGCGGTCGTGGAAGAAGGCGCGATGGAAATCCGCTTTGCCGGAAAAAAGCTGCGCGGCTAGCGCCACCGCGCGCTGCAAGTTGCTGACCGCGTCGGCGCGCGTGTACTGCCCGGGCAGGACGCTGCGCGCCTTTTCGGTAAGCACAGCGTAATCGGGAACGACCAGCACCAGCTTGAGCGTGTCGGGGACCGGACACGAATACGCCAGCACGCGCTCGCCATGCTGGAGCGAAACGGTGAATCCGCCGTGCCAGGCGGCGGCGACGTTGTCGGGATGGCCCTCCAGTTTGCTGGCCAGTGAGATCAACTGCTCATCGAAAAGCGTCGTATCGGCCAGCCAGTGGCAGGCGGCCAGCGCACCGACAATCGCCGCAGCGCTCGAGCCCAGTCCCACGCCCACGGGAATCTGGTTGTCGATTTCGAGGTCGAAACCCCTGGCCTTGTTCCAGCCCTCGAGCGTCTGACGAATGGTACGCGCGATGAGGTTAGTTTCGTCCGCAGGGATGCGCTCCGGCGTCTCGCCGCGATACTGCACGGTGATCTCGCGGTCTTTGCGGGGGGTGACGTGAACGTCGAGATAGAGGCCGAGTGCCAGCGCCGCGCAGTCGAAGGCGCAGCCAAGATTGGCGCTCGTCGCCGGCACGCGCACGGAAATCCGCTGGGGCATGGTCAGCCTGGAACTCTACCGCGAAGCTTCAGGAAAACAGGAGAGATTTACCACCGGAGATGGGGAAGTTTCAAGGGCGAATGATAAATAGTGAAGGGGGGGAGGAGTCACTCAAGAATTCCGAGATAACGGTCGCGAGCTCAACTGAAGGATCGCTGGTTCCCTTATGGCCAGCCGCCGGTATTCCCTCTTCACTATTTACAATTCAAGATTCCACTCACGGCCTTTCGCTAGGCCGGTGCTGCCACCGGGTGGAGAAATTTTTCCTCGAACTCCACAATCTTGGGCCGGATAGCCACGCTCTCCGCGAAGCGCCCGTTGACGGCGCCGACGGTCTTCAAGCCGTTGCCCGTGATGACCAGCACGATCATTTCCTCGGGGTTGAGTTTCCCCTGCTGGATCAGCTTGCGCGCCACGGCCACGGTAACGCCGCCCGCCGTCTCCGTGAAAATTCCTTCCGTCTCGGCCAGCAGGTGGATGCCCTCGACGATTTCCTCGTCATTCACATCCTCGCCGGCGCCGCCGCTGCCCAGAATGGTCTTCACCGCGAAATATCCGTCGGCGGGATTGCCGATGGCGAGCGAACGCGCGATGGTGTGGGGCTTCTGTGGCTCGATTTCGGATGTGCCGCGCTTGGCGGCCGTGGTGATGGGGGAGCAACCGGTGGCCTGCGCGCCGAAATACTTGGTGGGCGCGGCCTCGACCCAGCCGAGCTTCTTCAGCTCTTCAAAGGCCTTCGCGATCTTGGTGATGAGCGAGCCGCCGGCCATCGGCACCACGATGTTCGGTGGCAGACGCCAGCCAAGCTGCTCGGCGACCTCGTAACCGACGGTCTTCGAACCTTCGGAGTAATACGTGCGCAAGTTGACGTTCACCACGCCCCAGGGATATTTCTGCGCGATCTCCGAGCAAAGACGATTGACCTGGTCGTAGTTGCCGGCGACGCGGACGAGCGTCGCGCCGAAGATCTGCGTACCGACGATTTTCTCGGGTTCGAGATCGGCAGGAACAAAGATGAAGGCCTTGAACCCGCCTGCCGCGGCCTGCGCGGCCACAGCGTTGGCCAGATTGCCGGTGGAAGAACAACTCACCGTGTCAAAGCCGAACTCGTGCGCCTTGCTCAACGCCACCGCCACCACGCGGTCTTTGAAGGAGAGCGTGGGGTAATTCACCGCGTCGTTCTTGACGAAGACTTCGCGCGCCCCCAGGGCCTTCGCGAGGCGCGGCGCGGGAAGCAGCGGCGTGAAGCCCGTCCGCCGGCCCACCCAGGGCTCGCCCGTGATGGGGAGCAGTTCGCGGTAGCGCCACATGTCGGGTGGGCGGGATTCGATATCCTTGCGGCGCACGTCGGACCACAATCGGCCGTAATCGTAAACCGCCTCGAGGGGCGCCCAACATTCCTCGCAAGCCGCAATCGGCTCGGGAGCGTAAGTGCGGCCGCATTCGCGGCATTTCAAGTGGAGCAGATAATTCAAGGTCTTGCCCTCCTTTTTGCACGCTCCAGAGTTTGACCGAGGACGCCCGAGAGTTTGTCGAGGGTTAGAAAAAAGCCGCCGGAACGAAAAAAGCCTCTTCCGGTGGGAAGAGGCTGTATGAAGACCGCTAACGGCCCCCTCTCATCTTCCCCCATTACCGGGCGGGAATTGGCACCTGCCCCCCGACTACTGTCGGAGCGGTTGTCGTGGCGTCATCGGGCCCGTCCCTCGGCCACTCTGGATGAGATTCAGGGTCACTGAATCTATTCAATTGTCGTGGGTGAGATTAGTCGAAAGCGACATGCTTGTCAAC
>JAIQGB010000317.1 GCA_020072905.1 Terriglobia bacterium
TTTTCGAAGAGCAGCTGCAACGCCGGTATCCAGAGTTTTCGGTTCGGACGGGCGTCCACTCTTGGGTGGATTATCTGCCTCCGCTCAGCCCGAACCTCCGCAAGCTGCTTGAAGAGTTTGAAGGAGCCACGGAGACACAGAGACACGGAGGAAATGCTGTCCCCTCGCACTGAGCGCGCGATGGAGCCGATTGATCGCCCAATCGTCTGGGCGCTGGGCTCCTCGGTGTCTCCGTGCCTCGGTGGCCTCGAACCATGAATTTCCTCGATGACATCTTTCAGCGACTGGCCCAAAGGCCTGACCGGCCGGTCCTGCAGGAGGCTCGCGACGGGAAGATCATTCCCGTCACGGGTGGCGAATTGCTCGCGCAGATTCAGATGGCGCGCAAGTTCTTCAGAGAGGCAGAACTCAAGAAAGGTGACCGCTGCGCTCTGCTCGCTCCCAACAGCATCCGCTGGACCGCGGTGGACCTCGCGCTGATGTCCGAGGGCATCATTGTGGTCCCTCTTTATGCGCGTCAGGCGCCGCGCGAACTCGTGGGCATGATGAAGGATTGCACGCCGGCGCTCATCTGCTGCGGCGACGAGAGTCATCTCCGGGCTCTCAAAGAGAGCTGGCCCGAGGCGCCGCGCGCCTGCCTGTTCGATGAGGTTTTCTCCGCGCCCTCGCCGCCGCATGCGGGTGAGAGCGCCCCGGTTGCTCCCGTGGATGAAGATCCCATCACCATCATCTACACGTCGGGGACATCGGGTGAGGCGAAGGGAGTCGTGCTCAATGTCGCGAACGTCACCTTCATGCTCTCCTGCACCAACGCCCGGCTGGATCTGCTGAGGGGAGAGCGCCGAGTCCCCGACCGGGTGTTCCACTACCTGCCCACCTGCTTCGCCGGCTCGTGGATTCTCCTGCTAACCTGCCTGACGCGAAACAGTGTCCTCACGCTCTCGACCGACTTGACCAAGCTTGCGGATGAATTGAGGTTGGCAGCTCCCGACTACTTCCTGAACGTGCCGGCGGTTCTCGAGAGGTTTCGCGCGGGGATCGAAGAGCAAGTCCGGAAAATTGGCGGAGCCGCCCAGGCGCTTTTCGGCCTCGGAAAAGCAGCTTGGTCGCGCCGTATCGCCAACGAAGCTGGGCCGCTGGAGGATATAGCGTTGGTGCTGGCTCGGGCGCTGGTTTTCCGCCCGATTCGCAAGAAGATTGGTCCGAATCTCCGCGCCCTGATCTGCGGCTCGGCGCCCCTGGCAAAGGAGACGCAGCTTTTTTTCATGATGCTCGGGCTGCCGGTTCTGCAAGTTTACGGTCTGACGGAGACGACGGCCATCTGCACGATGGACGATCCCGAGTGCGTCGTGCCGGGAAAGGTCGGCCCGGCGATCCCAGGGATCGAAATGAAACTCGGGCCGGAGAACGAAATCCTGGTGCGCGGCCCCAACGTTTTTCCAGGTTATTGGAACCGTCCCGCCGAGACGGCCAACACTTTTCTTGACGGCTGGTTCCGCACCGGCGACCAGGGCGAAGTGGACCACGAGGGTAACTGGAGTATCATTGGACGCGTTAAAAACCTGATCGTCGCTGCCTCGGGCCATAATATCGCCCCGGAGCCCATCGAGGAGATGCTCCTCCACGCTCTCCCCGATGCAAGACAGGTTATGCTCGTCGGGAACGGACGGGCGCATCTCGCCGCGCTGGTGACGGGCGACGTGACGCGCGCGCAGGTCGAAGCGGCGTGCGAAAAGATGAACGCTCAGTTGCCGCACTATAGGCGCGTTCACGCCTTCCATCTTTCCAAGGAGCCGTTTACTATTGAGAACGGCATGCTCACGGCCAACGGCAAACTCCGTCGCGACGCAATCGCCACGCGCTTTCGGCAGGAAATTGAGGCCCTGTACCAGAAGGCTTCCTGAGCATCAGGAAGGATGCGTCCATGGACGTTATTCTCTGGGAATTTCAGGCGCGCAGCGGCCAGGAGGCTGAATTCGAGCAGGCCTACGGGCCGGACGGTGTGTGGGCCAAATTCTTCCGCCAAGGTGTGGGCTTCCTCGGGACGGAACTGTGGCGGGATCAGGAAAGGGTCGGACGGTACTTCACCGTCGATCGCTGGGTGACGCGCGACGCATATGAGACATTTCGGGCCGCCCGTCTCGACGAATATCAGGCGATCGACCGCCGCTGCGAAATGCTGACCGAGCACGAAACTCATTTCGGAACGTTCGCAAGCGTGCAGACAGGTTCGGCCTTTCCAGCGCCGTTCGACTCGGGCGTCAAGAAATGACGAATTTCACGGGCAAAACGCTCTCGTGGGAATGGAAGGGAGGCGTTTGCGAACTGGGGCTGCACCGCGAACCGTGCAATGAGATTGGCTCGGAAATGCTCGAAGAGTTCGAGCGCTTTGCCGCGGCGCTCGAAAGGGCTTTCGAGGAAGGCTGCGCGGTCATCATCTACAGCCAGTTGAAGCCGGGATTCAGCGCCGGCGCGGACCTGCGGGAGCTTTACTCGCGTTCCCGGGATGTTCCCGTGGCCGAGCGCGTCGCGGGTGTGCGCGAGTTCCTGGAGCGCATTCACAAGGTCCTGAATACGCTCGACGCTTCGCCGCTCACCACCATCGCCGCGGTGCACGGCGTGACGTTCGGCGGGGGCCTAGAACTGGCGCTCGCCTGCGACCTGATCATTGCCGATAAGATGGCGCGATTTTGCTTTCCAGAACTGCGGTTGGGTTTGATTCCCGGGTTCGGCGGGATTCCGCGCTTGAAGCGCGACCTCGGCAACGCCGTCGTGCGCGACCTCCTGCTGACCGGGCGCAGCATCAACGCCACCAAAGCGGCGAGCGTCGGTTTGGTCAGCCAGCTTGTGGCCGAAGGTCAAGCGCTGAATGTGGCGCGCGCCACCGCCGCGCAAATCAAGAAGTTTGACCGCAAGACGAGCGCCACGACGAAGCAGTCGGTGAAGCCGATGCCTTACGCGGACGTGCGCCAGGAAATCGGGCTCTTCTGCGAATTGCTGGCGCGCCCGGCCGTGGACGAAGGTTTACGCAAATTCGTCGAGAGCGCGGACGTGCTGCCGTACTTGCCGTGAAAGACGGCCACAGAGACACGGAGACACAGAGAGAAGGAGGGTCCAGAGGTTTGGAGATTACGGCATTCGATTTCAGGTTCTGGCGAGGCTCCGCTCAGTCTAATGCCATCCTCTGCGCTTCAGTGCCTCTGCGGCGACGATGAAGGGAAGGGAAAGATGCCCACGCTGGAACAGACCACGGAAGAAATCCTGACTCTTGCCGCGGCGCACTTCAAGGTACCGCGCGAGCAGCTTTCGCCCGACGACGATTTCTTCAAGAAACTCAAGATTGACAGCTTGCAGGCTCTGGAGCTCCTGACGCGATTGGAGCACCACTTCAGCGTGGAACTGCCGGATTACGAATTGCAGGGCGTCAGCGATTTCCGCACCCTCGCGGAGCGCATCCAGGCGCGCCTCTAAAAGCCACAGAGGCACAGTGGGATTGAGTGATGGGGTGATTGAGCAATTGAGTGATTGAAGAACGACCGGATTCCCCCTTCCGAGCATGCTAGATCTCAGCCAGTACAAGTCACTCGGGGCGGCGTTGCGGGATGCGCTGGAGCGCTGGCCGGAGGAGACTTGCCTGATCGAGGCGGACCGCGAGCGCGAGAACTGCCGTCTGACCTACCGGCAGTTCAAAGAGGCCGCGCTGCCTCTGGCGCGCTTCCTCCAGGATCGCGGGTTTGCCGCCGACGGCCGCGCCGCGATCATTATGACGAATCAGTCGAAGTGGCTGATCTCGGCCTATGCGATCTTCCACTCGGGCGGGGTACTGGTTCCACTCGACTACAAACTTAGTGCGCGCGAACACCTGCAACTGCTGGCGCACTCGAAGGCGCAAGTGTTGATTGTCGAACACCACCTGTGGCGTGCCATCACTCAGGCCGAGGGCTTCGCGGATTTGAAAGTCTGGACCGTGCTCGTCACTGAGGCGCCGGGGCAGATGGATCTGGCGGGCGCGCGGCGCTGGGAAGAGGCGAAAGGAAGCGGTGAGCCGCAGTTCGTCCCTCGCGAGCGCAAGGACTGGGCGTGCATCGTCTATTCGTCGGGCACCGGCGGTCGGCCTAAAGGTTGTGTGCTCACGCACGAGAACTACCTTGAGCAGTGCGTGTCGCTGACGGCTCTCTATCCGTTCTGGCCGGGAGTGCGTTATCTCAGCATCTTGCCCACTAACCACGCCATCGATTTCATGGTGGGATTCATTGGGCCGTTCACCTGTGGGGCGACGGTCGTCCACCTGCGCGCCCTGCGGCCGGAATACGTTCGCGACGCTTTCCCGCGCTACAAGATCACTTACATGACCCTGGTGCCGCTGGTGCTCAAGAATCTGGAGCGAGGCCTGCGCGGGCGCTTCGATGCTCTCTCCAAGCCCCGGCGCATGATGCTCAATGTTCTCATTGCGGTCAATCGCTCTCTCACCGGGCGGCGGCCAAATCTGCAGCTCAGTCGGCTGCTCCTCCGGCAGGTTCATGCGGCGTTCGGGGGTGAGCTGCGCGCGCTATTTGTGGGTGGCGCCTTCATGGAGCCATCAACGCTGCAGTTCTTCTACGACCTGGGGATTCCCGTCGCCAACGCCTACGGTCTGACCGAAGCAGGCACGGCCGTCACCGTGAACGACTTCCGACCCTTTCGCGCCGATACGGTGGGCAAGCCGCTGCCCGGGATGGAAATCCGCATCCTCAATCCTGGCGCGGACGGCATCGGAGAAGTGGCCATTCGCAGCAAGACCGTGATGTCACAGTATCTGGACGACCCCGAGCTGACCGCCGAGACGATTAAAGACGGCTGGCTGAGGACCGGCGACCTGGGGCGGATCGACGTGATGGGCCATCTACAACTCTTTGGGCGCGTCAAGAATATGATCGTCACCGAAGGCGGGAAGAACGTCTATCCCGAGGACATTGAAAACGCCTTCGAGAGTTTGGCCGTGAAGGAGCTTTGCATTTTCGCGGCCAACTACATCTGGCCAGCGCGGTCGTTCGGCGGCGAGGAGCTGGTGGCGATTCTGCACCCCGAGACGGGGCAGGAGATCGACGTAGCCCTGATCAACGAACTCACGCGCCGCAATCGGCGACTCCCCGACTTCAAGCGAGTGGCGGGCTACATCGTCTGGCAGGAGAATTTTCCGCGCACCGCCTCGATGAAGATCAAGCGC
>JAIQGB010000318.1 GCA_020072905.1 Terriglobia bacterium
AACCGCTCAAGACCGACTCGAGAATCGAAGAGCAAGGGGAGTTTCACATCGATCCCGGGCACCTGCTGGTCTTCGCGCGGCGCACGACGCCTGCGGAGGCCGTTGACGCGCCGAAGCTCATGGCCACTCTCGTTGCGAACTGCCGCGCACAACTTGAGAAAGCACGGCCCGAGCGCGCCGAGCAGATTGAGGATTACCGCAAGCAATTCGGCCCCGTCTATCGCACCGCGCTGATGGCCGAGTGGCCTGCGGCGGAGGAACTGCGCTGGTGGCGCTTAGAAGAAGCGGGAAAGAGCTCCGGCGGTCGCGAGCGCTTGGTGCTGAGCCGGGTGCCGGCGGGGGACCGAATCCCCGCGACCTTGGCACAGCCCAGTGGCGGAGCGCATGCAGCCGCGCTTATCGTGCACCCGGACGGCGTTCAGGCCGCACTCGGCCCAGCCGAATCGCCGTCGCCGCTCGCGCGCGAATTTGGTAAGCGCCGCTTCCTGCTGCTTTCCATTGACGCCTTTGCGACCGGCGAGGCCCGCGACCCGGAACGCCAAGCGAAAGCGATGTATTTCACGGCCTACAACCGGACTGACGACATGCAGCGCGTGCAGGATATCCTCACCGCGCTCGCTTGGCTGGAAGCCGTCTGGAAGCCGCAGAAGATCGTCGTGGTCGGGCAGGGCCTGGCAGGATTGTGGTGCCTGCTCGCCCGGCCATTCCTTAGGGGCGACTATGCGGTCGTCGCGGATACGGCGGGTTTTGATAGCACCAAGGACGAGTCTTATCTGGAGCAACTGAACGTTCCGCTGCTCCGCCGCGCTGGCGATTTTCAAACGGCAGCGCTGCTCGCCGCGCCCGCGCCGCTGCTCCTCCACAACCTCGGCGGGCGGTTCGCTGGCGAGCCCTTCCAACATGCTTTTGCGCTGCACAACGCGGCCAGCCGCCTGCACGTCTCAAATGAGGAGGCGTCTTCGGCGGAAATCGCCGCGTGGGCGGGGAAGGTGTAGCGCGAAATCAGTCCGCAGCTCCGCGGCCTTCGAATCCCGTAGCGAAGAGGGGATGATTCGCCGTCCTTCGCCTGCTCAATCCATCAGCATCCCGCCGTTCACCTCGATGGTTTCGCCGGTCAGGTAGCGAGCAGCGGGAGAAGCCAGAAACACGATCACGTCGGCAACTTCCTCGGCGGTTCCGGCGCGGCCCATGGGGATGGCGGTGATGTACTTCTCGAAGAGCCCGCCGGGGCTGTAGCGCTCGTGGTAGGGCGTAGCGATGACGCCCGGTGCGACGCCGTTAACGCGGATGCCGTGGGGCGCGAGTTCCTTGGCGAGGCCTTTCGTGTAGGTGAGCAAGCCACCCTTGGCCGCCCCGTAGGCCGCCGCTCCGGGCCCGCCACCGTTGCGCCCGGCAATCGAACTGACATTGATGATGCAGCCGCTCTTACGCGCCGCCATCTCTTCCCACACGGCCTTGACGCATAGGAAGACGCTCTTCAGATTGAGCGCCATGATCTGGTCCCAATACTCTTCGGTCATCTCGGCGAGCGTGCGGCGAGCGAGCAGATCGCCGGCGTTGTTGACCAGGATTTCCACGCGCCCCCAGCGGTCGCGGACGGCGCTGACCATGGCTTCCACTTGCGCGGCACGGGCGACGTCGGCGCGGAAGGCGAAGGCTTCGCCGCCTTCACGAAGGATCTTTTCCACGGCCTCCTCGGCCCCGGCGCGATTCTTGCAGTAGTTGACGGTGACGCGCGCGCCTTCGCGGGCCATTGTCTCCGCCGTGGCGCGCCCGATGCCACTCGACGCGCCGGTGATGATTGCGACCTGACCCCTGAGAACCATGTTCGCCTCCCCGTAGGGCTTTTCGAAATGAAGGCTGCATCCTATCGCATTGTGAGCGATCTCGGAACCCCGCTGTCCGGACGGCTCCATGAAATCTCTTGGCAACCCGCCGCGCTTTCTGATATTCGTATTAGTTTGCGGTTGCATCTCCGCGCCGTTCAGGGGCGGTTCCTCTCGGGCGACGAAAACCGGTGGAATTACTGAAATCCTCAGGGACGAAGAACTCGCGTTCCTGCATACGCACCAAGAAAGGACTGGCATGATTGAGGTGGCAGGATTGACGAAGCGTTACGGGCCGACGCTCGCGGTCTCCGACGTCAGTTTCGACGTCCAGAAAGGCGAAGTGCTCGGTTTCCTCGGCCCGAACGGCGCCGGGAAGACGACGACGATGCGCGTCATCACCGGCTATCTCCCTCCGAGCGAGGGCAAGGTTCGCGTGGCGGGCTACGACGTCGTCGAGGAGCCGCTGGAGGCCAAGCGGCGGACCGGCTACCTGCCCGAAAGTCCGCCCGTTTATCCCGATATGACGGTCGTCGAGTATCTGGCCTTCGTGGCGCGCATCAAGGGCGTGCCGAGGAAGGAAATCAAGACGCGCATCGGCGAAGTCAGCGAGAAGTGCGCGGTGACGGACGTTCAGCACCGCCAGATCGGCAAGCTCTCGAAAGGGTACCGTCAGCGCGTAGGCCTGGCGCAGGCGCTCATTCACAACCCGGAAGTGCTGATTCTCGACGAGCCGACCGCGGGCCTCGACCCGAAACAGATTATCGAGACGCGCGAGCTTATCCGCGGCTTGGCCGGGCAGCACACCATCGTGCTGAGCACGCATATCCTCCCCGAAGTCTCCAAGACCTGCGAGCGTGTGCTGGTGATCAACCAGGGCCGGATCGTAGCTTCCGGGACGCCGGATGAGCTGACGCATCGCCTGCAAGGATACGAGACGGTGCTGCTGACGGCGGAGGGCCCGGCCGCCGAGATGATGGAGAGGCTCCAGCGCGTCGCCGGCGTGAACATGGTCGAGCCCCGCGATGCCGCCGACTTGCGCGTCACCTTCGAGGTGCACGCCGAAAAGGGCCACGACGTGCGCGCGGAGCTGGCGCGCGCGGTCGTCGAGTCGCAATGGAAGTTGCTGGAGCTCAAGACCAGCGGCCTGAGCCTGGAGGATATCTTCCTGCAACTGACGACGAAGGATTTGGGCGAAGGGGCGGCCGGGGAGAGTCAGCCCTCGGTGCCGGACCTGAACCTGGAAGACAAGCCTGCGGCAAGCGAAAACTGAAAGGTCGCACGCGAGGAGAGAACATGCGCAATGTGTTGGCGGTGGCGGGAAAAGAACTCCGCGCCTACTTTCATTCTCCCATCGCCTATCTGGTGATGACGGTCTACGCCGCGCTCCTGGGCTTCTTCTTTTACAGCTTCACGGCGACCTACGTGATGCAGAGTTTCCGCATGCAAGCCATGGGCGGCATGGGCGCGCCGCCGATGAATTTGAACGAGTACATCATCCGGCCGCTGCTCGCGGGAATACTTACCGTGGTGATCCTGCTGCTCGTACCGCTCATCACCATGCGGCTTTACGCGGAGGAGAAGCGGTCCGGGACGATCGAGCTCCTGCTTACCTCGCCGCTCACCGACCTGGAAATCATTCTGGGCAAGTTTCTGGGGGCGATGGCGCTTTACTCGGTGCTCGTAGCGATGACGTTCCTCTATATCGGCCTCCTCTTCATCTATGGAAACCCGAACGCCAAGCCGCTGATCGCTCAGGTGGTGGGATTATTGCTCTACGGGGCGGCGCTGCTGGCGCTGGGGATGTGGTTCTCGACCTTCACCAAGAACCAGATCATCGCCGGCGTGGTCGCCTTCGCGGTCTTCCTGCTGCTTTTTGTGATGGACTGGGTGACCGCGTACGGCACCGGCAGGGCCAGCGAAGTGATTTCCTATATGTCGCTGACCAAGCATTTTGAGAACTTCGCCAAGGGGGTGATCGATCTGAGCGACGTCGTGTTTTACGTGTCGGTGGCGGTGCTGGGCATCTTCCTCACCGCGCGCTCGGTCGAGGCCCTGAAGGGGAGGGCATAACCATGGCGTGGAAAGAGCACATGACGGGCAAAACCGGCCGCAAGGTTCTCGAGGGCACGAACTTGGTGGTGTACACCGCGGTGGGCCTCGCCATCATCGTGCTCGTCAACTGGTTTGTGGACCGGCACAACCATCGCTGGGACCTGACACCCAACAAGAAGTACAGCCTCTCCCCGCAGACGACGAAGATCATCAAAGGGCTGAACCGCGACGTGAGCATTTATGTTTTTGACCGCGAGCGCGGCTTCCGCGAGCGGCGCGACCTGCTGGACAATTACGAAGTCTTGTCGCCCAAAGTGAAGGTTCAGTATGTTGATCCGGACCGCCAGCCGGCGCTCGCCAAGCAGTACGGTGTGCGAAGCTACGGCACCGTCATCGCGGCCTCGGGCGACAAGCACTATGAGGCCCAGGGCGACGCCGAGGACGGCGTAACCAACGCCATCGTGCGCCTGTTGAAGGGCCAGAAGACCGTTTACTTTGTTCAGGGCCACGGCGAGCGCGACGTGGAGAGCGGGGAACGCTCCGGGTACGATCACCTCAAGAAGGCGCTCGATGCTGAGAACTACCAGACCAAGACTCTGGTGCTGCTTCAGAAGTTTGAAGTCCCGACGGATTGCGCGCTGCTCGTCATCGCGGGCCCGAAGAACGACTATCTTCCGCAGGAAATCGACGCCATCAAGAAATACCTGACGGATGGCGGCCGCGCGCTGTTGTTTCTCGACCCGGCCGTGGAGCTTCCCGACCTCGCCAAGATGCTCGCGGAATGGAATGTGACCGTCCGCAACGACCTGGTGATCGATGAGAATCCCGTCGCGCAGATTTTCGGCACGCGGCCGGAGATGCCGCTGGTGATCAAGTATGGGTCAAGCCCCATCGTCCAGCCGCTGGCGCGCATGGCGACGCTCTTTCCGCTCACCCGCTCGTTCGAGTTGGGGAAGGAGTACAAGGCGGGGGTCACCACGGAGTCGCTCTGCGAGACCACCGCGGACAGCTACGGGTTCACGGACTTCAATTCCAACATTCGCGACGTCACAATGCGCCCGGGGAAGGACATCAAGGGACCGCTGACCGTCGCCGTCTCCGGCTCCGTCAGCACCGGCGCGGGCGAGAAGAAGAAAGAAGGGCGGTTCGTAGCGCTGGGGACCTCGTCGCTCGCTGCCAACGCTTATCTGGGATTCCAGGGCAATCGCGACCTGGTGATGAACATGGTGGACTGGCTCTCCGCCGACGAGGATCTGATCTCGATCCGGCCCAAGCCGCCCGAATCCCAACAGCTCAACCTGACGACGCAGCAGATGCGCAAGCT
>JAIQGB010000319.1 GCA_020072905.1 Terriglobia bacterium
CTTTGTGGTTGGAGTTGTTGACGGTGGCGATGGAGGGATAGGAGGAGGTCCACGACGAGGAGCCCGTAATGTCGTTGTAGAAGTGAAGCTGGTTACAGTCCACGCGGTTTTGGGTGGCGAAATGCTGGTCGGTCTGGAGCGGGATGATCGGGTCGCCCTGGCAGGTGACCGCCAGCGAGAAGAAGTTCGTCGGGCAGGGGCAGCCCGTGCCGCAGGTGTAATTGCTGGCGATGCCCTTGTGGCGCTGCATCACCACCAGACGGCCTGTGACCGGCACGTCTTCCATGCGAGCCCAGATCACGCTGCCGTCGCTGGCCTCGGCGGGAATCTTGTTGCCCTGGAAGTCCGGCTTCTGCGCGTCGCGCAGCTTGCGAATGTCAATTGCTCGAACCTCGTGCGGGGCGAGCTTCAGGTCAATCAGGTGGTAATGCACGCCACCGGCTTGCACCTGGAAGCCTATCGCACATTCCTTGTCGCCCATATTGGTGAGAATCAGGACCGACTCCGTTTCCTCGTCCAGGTGCCAGGGGTGCGCGCCCGACATGCCCAGCCAGTCGGCTTCGTTGGTCACCCGGCTGTCGATGACCAAATCGCCCTTCGATTCGATGCTCGAAACCTCGCCGATGACCGATCCTGGCGGGCCGCTGTATTGGATGCGAATCGAGCAGAAGGGAAGAGGCAAGGGTAGCAGGCCAAAGGCCGAATCGAGGGAGATGTCTTCTGTCGAGTACGCGCCGAGGGGAAGAGGAGCGAGGACCGTCTGCACGGGACCGTCCGCGCCGGGATATTCGACGGTGACGGTCGCCGTCTGTGCCGTGCCCAGCAGGTTACGGACGATCACGTGCGGAATGAACGTCCCTGTCCCCACGAACGGCGAGTCCTTACTGGGCGTGCCGATGGGGACGCCGCTGGCGTGCAAGGCGCTGGCCAACTGCTGGTCGGGCAGCGGGAAGTTCAGGCTGGTCGAGAAGCCGGTAGCCGGGTCGGTAATCCTGCCTTGGGCGATCAGGGTGCCAAGCGCTCCGCGCGGGATGATGGTGATGCCACCCTCGGGCGCCTGCGCGGGGGAGATGTTCAGATCGCCAAGCATCTCCACGATCGAAAGCACCTTGGTCTCGTGCGGTGCAAACAGGAGCGGGGCGCTATCATGGCGCTTGCCGCCCACGTCGAGGAAGACGTCCGCCGTGACCGCCGTGTCCGTGGTGTTGGTCACCATGATCCGAGCGTCGCGTCCGCCGCCTAGGCCCCACCAGACCGCGTTCAAGAACTTGGGAAGCAGCCCGAGGCCCGGCGAGTTGTCCACCATCTCCGATTCGAGGCTGAGGCTTTTGGCGGGATTGGTCATGGTCAACTGCCCGGCGAGCGGCATGATGGTGCCGTTGAAATACACCGCCACGCTGCCTTCCGAGAAGTCGCCCGCCACATCGGCGCCCTGGGAGGCGAGGAGCTGGCCAAGATCAACGTTGAGCTTTTCCTGCGGCTGGATGGTCATGGCAGGCGCGAGGATGGTTTGCCCGGAGCGGCTACGCACGGCCATCACAAAGTCCAAAGGCTTGGGCGACGCGCTGACGAGCAGCACGGTGGAGTTGAACCCATCGCGAAGAGAATAATAGGGGAATTCCATCTGTCGCGGCGCTTCTTCGCCGCAACAGGGCGTCGAGGCCTCGTCAACGGTTTGTGCCCGAGGCGAGAGAACATCACGGCCGAGAACGAAAAGCATAATTGAAAGGAGAAGGAAGGAAGGAAGGAAGGAGAACCCGCGCGGCTTTCATGGCAACCTCCGCAGGCTGTAGATTGTGGTAAACTTTTGGGGAGCCTACAACAATCGATTTATAATGTCAAGAGACATAATGTTCTCGGCAACAGAAAGATCGGGCATTTTGCCCGTCATATGGGGGCAGCCCGCTTTTGTCTCAGGCCTGCCGTGCTCGTCATACGGGTTGCAGGCGGTACCCGCTGCTTTCGCTTGAACGGTCGCGGGGGCTATGCTAGCCTGAGGATTGCGCCATCCTAGCTGTGGAGGTGACACGCCCGTGAGCAGCCCTACCGAGGCCATCCGGGAGCAGTTGATGGCCAGCAGCCCTGAATATCAGCGCCTCCGCGAAGAACACGCCCGTTACTCAGCCCAGCTTGCCCAATTAGCCGCCAAAACTTACCTCAGCGAACAGGAACAGATCGAAGAGGTGCGGCTGAAGAAACTGAAGCTGCGGGTCAAGGACCAGATGGAAATGCTGGTCTTGAAAGCTCGCGTCGCTTAGTCGCTGGTGCGGCGCGGCCCCGATCCGCGCTGGCGGCTGGGGCCGCGGAACGGCGAGGGGAGGGGTGTATGAGCTAGGCCCCGGCGCGAGCTCCCCGGATTCGGACTTTATCCCTTCATGGTGAAAGAAGGATATTGGTACGGTCTGCCGCTGGTGCTGATCGGCGGCGGCCTGATCGGCCTGAGGCTTTATGTTTCGGGCGGGCTCTTCCTGCTCCTGGCGCTGCTTGTCCTGAACTTTTTCCGTGACCCGGAGCGCCTCATCCCGACCGAGCCTGGCGCGGTCGTCTCCCCGGCCGACGGGAAGGTCGTCCAGGTGGTCGTCGAAAGCTACGAGGGGCGGCCCGTGCGCCGGGTGAGCATTTTCATGTCGCCGCTGGACGTGCACGTCAACCGTTCGCCCATCGAGGGCGTGATCCGGAACGTCACTTACCAGCAGGGCGCGTTCCACGTCGCCTCGCAGTCCCGCGCCTCGATGGAGAACGAGCAAAACGTCTTTACGGTGGAGGGCGAGCAAGGGACGGTTGTCGTCAAGCAGATTGCCGGCCTGCTGGCGCGGCGGATCGTCTTTTGGAAACGCCCCGGCGACCCGCTGACGCGCGGCGAGCGCGTAGGCTTGATCAAGTTTGGGTCACGCGTGGACGTCCTGGTGGACCCGGAGGTTGAATTGCGCGTGAAAGTAGGCGACCATATCCGGGCGGGGAGCGATGTCCTTGGAACAAACCGAGCAAAGACCTAGGTTCGTGCGGAAGGGCCCGTTCCGGCGCGGCATCTACATCCTGCCGAGCCTTTTCACGGTGGGGACACTCGTGTGCGGTTACTTCGCGATTCTCTCCACCCTCAAGGGAACCCAGATGCTGGCGGCGGGAATCGGGACGGCGCTCAGCCTCGTCCCCTTCGACAGCGCCGCCAAGGCCATCGGCTGGGCCGTACTTTTTGACGGCCTGGACGGGCGCATCGCCCGCCTCACCAACTCTACTTCCGAATTTGGCCGCGAATTCGACTCTCTGGCCGACGTCGTTACCTTCGGCATCGCGCCGGCATTCCTGGCCTATGCCTGGGGAGTCCGCTCGCTCGAAGAAGTCTACGGCACGCAACTCGTCCAGCACGTTCGCGAGATTGGCTGGATCATTACTTTCACCTTCGTGATCTGCGGCGCGGCCCGCTTGGCCCGTTTCAACATCGATACCACGAAGGGGACCGGCGACCGCCGCTACTTTGTCGGTCTCCCCATTCCCGCCGCCGCCGGCGTGGTGGCAGCTCTGGTCCACTGGGCCAAGTACCCCGTGAATGAGTGGACCTTCGGAATCGTTTGGCTGGGGATCATCGGCGTGCTGGGATTCTTGATGGTCAGCCGGATGCGCTACCCGAGCTTCAAGACACTGGATCTGCGTCGCCGTCGTCCTTACGTGGCCATCATCTTGATCGGCCTGATTGTTTGGGCCATCTGGGCTTTCTCCGAGCCCGTTTTGCTCACCATCGCTCTCACCTATTGCCTCTCGGGGCCCGTGGGCCGGTTGACTTCGCGGTTCCGGCCCCACCCGCCGGCGCCCGAAGAGGTTCATGCTTCATGACCTCCTCCCGCCAGGGCTACCGTGTCGGCGTCCTGGGCGCCTCTTCCCTCCTCGGCCAGGAACTGCTCCGCGTCGTCAAAGACCGTGGTTTCCCTGCCGCGCACCTTTTCACCTTCGAGGATGAAGAGGATCTGGAATTGCCGGTCGTCGACCTCGCGGGGAAGGCCGAACCCGTACGGGCGGACGAAGAGCTTTCGCCCGGCGATCTGGATTTCCTTTTCCTCGCCGGCCGCGCCAGCTTGGCCTCCAGCGGGGCGGCGTTCCTCCGGCGCGTGCTCGAGGCCTCCGGGCGCGGCGGCTCGCACGGACCTCGCGAACTCACCCCCTGGATCATCGACCTCGTGGAGGCAATCGAGGAGACGGCAGCGCCGGCGGCTCTGCGCATCCCCTTCCTCGAGCGTGCCGGACGCGCCGCCCATGCCCCCTCAGAATCCAGGACGATTGGCTCTCCTCACCCTGCGGCCATCGTCTTGAGTGCCTTGCTCTCCCGGCTGGCAACGCGGTTCCCGCTGCACTCCGCGGTGGCTCAGGTGTTCTTCCCCGTCTCGGAAGTCGGCCCGCGCGGCATCGAGGAGCTGCAGAAGCAGGCTGTCAATCTCTTGAGTTTTCAGAAAATCCCTCAGACGGTTTTCGGCGCGCAGTTGGCCTTCAACGTCCTCAGCCGCCTGCCGGGCAAACACGCCGCGGGCCTGGAGGGTTTCGAGGATCGAATTCGCAGAGAGTTGCGGCAATACCTGATGGAGTCCGTACCCCTGCCGGCGTTGCAGGTTTGCCAGGTGGGGGTGTTCTATTCGCTGGCCTTCTCGCTTTACGTCGAGACCGAAAAGCCTGCGTCACCCGAAGCGTGGGGGGCGGCGCTCCAGGGCGAGCACGTCCAGCTCCGCCGGCGGTCGGAGCCCGCTCCTTCACAGATCGAGGCGGCCGGCTCGGGCGACATCCTGGTGGACAACGTCACCCTCGATCCGGAGCATCCCACGGGCGGCTGGATTTGGGCGGCCGTCGACAACATCCGGCTGGCCGCCGAGAATGCCGTAGAAATCGCCGAAACTTTGCGCGAGCCGCTGCAGTAAGACCCATGCGGAATGCTGAATGATGAATGACGAATTCCCGCCCTGCGGTCATGGACGCCTGCAGGCGCCGTTTTCTGGCGGGCCCGTCCAACTTGCCTGCCCTCTTTGCCTTTTGCCCTTTGCCTTTTGCCTTTTGATTTTTCTCTGCGCCTGCGGCTATCACGTCGCCGGGCGCGGCGACCGCCTGCCGCCCGACGTCAAGACCATCGCGGTGCCCATTTTCGCCAACTCCACCAGCGGGTTACTCTGCGTGAGCTCCCCCTGCACCGAGGCGCCGCCGCGCCCTGGCCGCGCG
>JAIQGB010000320.1:0-8444 GCA_020072905.1 Terriglobia bacterium
AGTGGGGGCCGTGGAAGGAATAAATGTAGCCGCGGCCGTCGTGGGTTGGCATCCAGCGTGCGGCCTGCACCGCGCCGCTTGCGCGGAGGGCGAGTTCGTAAAATTCCTTTTCGAACTCGGTGCCGGCGAATTTCTCTTCTTTGAGCAGCCGGAGGAGGTTGCCGTAGGTGCTGACGTTGTTGAACCCGTGGTCGTGAACGCCCGTGTGCGTGACGTAGTTCGCCATGCGCTCGCGTGTGCCACGGCGGCCGTACTCCAGGAACCAGGGTTCTCCCGTGCTATCGAACTGCAGCAGCGCCGAGCCGAACATGAAGCCCAGTGTCCACTCCGTCCAGCCGCGCGCCGTGTAGCGGCCCTCGACAGTGAAGACCGGCGTCCCTTGCTCCGGCGTCCAGGCCTTCTCAAGGGCGCGAATCTTTGCAGCGGAAAGGTCGAGGAGGTTCTCGATCTTGGGTTGAAGCGATTCGGGCGTCAGGTGAGAATCGATGCGCATTCTGGTTCAGAGCCGGTGCAGGTGAAATCCACCATCCACGTTGATGACTTCCCCGGTGGAGAAAGGAAAGCGCTCTTCGGCAATGGCGGCGACGGCGCGGCCCACGTCCTCCGGCGTTCCCCAGCGGGCTCCGCCAGACGCACGGCAAAGAGTGGCGTGAGCATCGAGAGCCCGGCCTTGCTGATGCAATAATCGCCGCGATTGGTGCTGACGGCATAGGCGGAAACGGAAGAAACCGTCACAATCTTGGGCTTGCGCGCGAGAGAGAGCAGCCGTTCGGGATCGGAGAGCCAGTAGTTCGCGACGGCTTGAGTGAGAAAATACGGACCTTTGACGTTGATGGCGATCAGACGGTCGAAGCTTTGCTCGTCCGCTTCCAGGACGTCCCTGCGGACGCGTGGTGCAACGCCTGCATTGTTCACCAGCAGGTCGATCCAACCGAACCGCGCGCGAACTTCGTCGAGAAGCCGCTCACGATCTTCGGAGCGGGCAATATCGGCACGAAAGATCTCGAACGTAGCTGCTCCAGTCTTCGCCTCCTCGCAGAGCCGCTGGCATTCTTCGGCGGCGGGCTGGTTCGAGGCGTAATTGATGGCCACGCTGAAACCCGCACGCGCGAGCTCTAGCGCAATCCCGCGGCCGATGCCGCGCGAAGCCCCCGTGACTAAGGCCACTGGAGTCGTCGTTGCCATGAGCGGGGATTGTACAAACTTCGCTGCACAATGCCTAGTGTCTGTATTAAATTCGGATGCTCGCCTTCCGGAAGGCTGGTTGAGGGCGAGGGATTCCAGGAGGCCGGAAATGAAATCGCACACTGAATATCTCTGGTTCAACACCAAGAAGCAGCGGGAATTCATCAACATTACTCACGAGCTGGAAAAGGCGCTGGCGAAGGCCCAGATCAAGGAAGGGCTGGTGCTGGCCTCGGCGATGCACATCACGGCGGGCGTCTACATCAACGACGCGGAGGCGGGTCTCATCGCCGACATCGAAGAATGGCTGGAGAAGCTGGCGCCCTTCCGCGCCGATTACCGCCACCATCGGACGGGCGAAACGAACGGCGACGCGCACCTGAAGAACCTCCTCGTCGGCCATCAAGTGCTCGTGCCCGTGACGAACGGCAAACTCGACCTCGGCCCCTGGCAGCAAGTCTACTACGCCGAGTTCGATGGCCAGCGGCGCAAGCGCGTGCTGATCAAAGTTCTCGGCGAATAGGTGTTACGCTCTCGGGGGAGGGACCTATGCGGAAGGTTCGCGCTCATTCCTGGCTCGTGACGATGGCAGGGCTGGGCATCGTCTTCTTCGCGCTCACATCAACGGAGGTTGCCATGGGCCAGTCGGCAGAGTCTAAGGCGGGCACGGCGGCCGAGGAACTCCACCACCTCTTCGCCACCGAATGGGACTACGAGATGCAGTGGGACCCGGTGCGCGCTTCCGAGCTCGGCGACCGCCGCTGGAACGGCCGCTGGCCCGACCGGACTCTGGAGAGCCTCCGCAAGGACGCGGAGCACCGGAAATCCGTACTCGCCAAGCTCGCCTCTCTCGACCGGCGGGCGCTCCTGCCCGCAGACCGTGTGAGCTACGACTTCTTCAAGCAGACGTACGAGCAAGACGTGGAAGAGTATGCCTACCACTGGTTTCTTGTGCCCGGGAACCAGCGCGAGGGCATTCAAACCACGGACGAACTCGCCGGAGAGCTTCGTTTTGAGACCCTCCAAGACTACGAAGACTGGCTGGCCCGCTTGCGTTCGTTCCCCGCCTACATGGACCGGACCATCGCTCTCATGCGCGAAGGGATGAGACAAAGGATTGTCCTGCCCAAAGTGATCATGGAACGTATTCCGGCTCAGATCGTCAGGCAGATCATTTCCGATCCTGAGTCGAGCGGCTTCTTCGAGCCCTTCCGGAATTTCCCCGCGACGATTGCGGAGGCGGATCGCGCGCGCCTGGCGCGCGAGGCCCGCGATGCTGTCAGGAGCGATGTGGTTCCCACCTTTCAACGCTTCCAGCGTTTCTTCACCGAGGAATATCTCCCTGCCTGCTTCGAGGAGGTCGGAATCTGGCAGGTCCCGCGCGGCGAGGAGATGTATGCGTTCTTCGTGCGCAAATATACGACGACAAAACTGACGCCGGCAGAGGTCCACGCGATCGGGCTGCGCGAAGTGGCGCGAATCAAAGCCGAGATGCAGCACGTGATGGAGCAGACCGGCTTCAAGGGCTCGCGCGCGGAGTTTTTTCACTACCTGCGCACCGACGCGAAGTTCCATTACAGCTCGCCGGAGGATCTCCTGGAAGCGTACCGCGCCACAGCCAAGCGCATCGATCCCAATCTGGTGAAGATTTTCCGCATGCTGCCGCGCCTGCCCTACGGCGTGGAACCCATTCCAGAAGCAGTGGCGCCGGATACGACTGCGGCCTATTACCGCACACCTGCCGCGGACGGCTCACGCGCTGGGATGTTCATGGTGAATCTCTACAAACCCGAGGCGCGCCCCAAGTGGGAGATGATGGCGCTCACGCTTCATGAATCCGTGCCGGGACACCACCTCCAGATCGCGCTGGCGATGGAGCAGAAGGATCTCCCCAATTTCCGCCGCTACGGCTATGTGGACGCGTTCGGCGAAGGCTGGGGCTTGTACGCCGAATCGCTCGGCGAGGGCATGGGACTCTACGACGACCCTTATTCAAAATTCGGGGAGCTTACCTACGACATGTGGCGCGCGGTGCGCCTGGTCGTGGACACCGGCATTCACCAGATGCACTGGAGCCGGCAGAAAGCCATCGATTATTTCATGGAGAATGCGCCCAAGACCGAACTCGACGTCACCAACGGAGCGGGCGCGCCGCGAACTCGGCCCGCGCTTCGACCTGCGGGAATTCCACGAGGTGGTGCTCTCGAACGGCACCGTGCCGCTCGACATCCTCGAACAACAGGTCGATGAGTGGATTGCTTTGAAGAAGCAGAACCGGTAGATCGAGGCCTGCGTCAGGCCGCAGGGCGATTCACGAATCGCCCCTACGCTCGGACCTTCGAGGATGTGGCGGTTGTCAGCGGCCAGACTTCCCCGCCGCGGCGGCCTTCTCCGTGACGGGCTTCCCTTCCGTGTCGTAAACCTCGACGGGGCCGTACTTCTCGAGCACGGTTTTGATTTGGCTGCCGTCCCCAACGCACACAACCTGCAGGTGGTCGAGGTCCACGTACTTCTGCGCCATGCGCTGGACAACGTCGGGCGTCACTTTCGCGACTTCTTCGGGATAGCGGTTGTAGTAGTCCTCCGGCAAGTTGTAGTACTTCACGGTCATCGCGTAGCGCAGCAAGGTGGCGGGCTGCTCGAGCGAAAGCGCAAAGCTGGCCACGATCGAACGGCGAGCGTCATCCAGCTCGTTTTCCGGAACCTGTTCGCTCCGCATGCGCTTGAACTCCGCCATCAGCTCGTGCATGGAACCGTCGGTAACGGCGTTGCGGACTTCCGTGGAAGCGATCCAAGGTCCCCGGTAGATATCCGCAGTAAAGTAGCTGTACGCCCCGTAGGTGTAACCCTTTTCTTCGCGCAGGTTCAGGAACAATCGTCCGGTGGGGCCGCCGCCCAGGATGCGGTTCATCACGAACAGCGGAATGTAGTCGGGATCGGAGCGGCGCAACGCGTAGTCGCCCGCCACGATGTTGGTCTGCACCGATTTCGGCCGGTCGACGAGATAGATTTTCTTCGCCGCCGGCGGGGGAAGCACGCGGAGGTCGGGCTGCGTCACCGGGCGATTCTTCCACTCGCCGAAGTACTTTTCCAGCTGGGGCTTCAACTGATCCAACGTGACATCGCCCGCCACGCCGAGGATGGCGTTGTTGGGGGCGTAGTATTGCTCATGGAACCGCTTGAGCTCCGCGACAGTCACTTGCTTCACGGAGTCCGGTGTCGGGGAAATCACCGCAGCGGGGAAGTCGCGATAGAGAACCTGGAAGAATTTCTCCTGGCTGAGGAATTCGGGGGTGGAGCGCTGCTGCTCAAGCTCCGCAAGCTGCCGCGTCTTGAATTTCTCCAGCTCGTCGGCGGGGAACGTCGGATTCAGGACGACGTCGCTCATCAAGTCCAGAAGCTTGTCGAGGTTGTCCACCAGCCCCGAGGCACTGACCGTGGAAACGCTCGAGCCGAATTCCGCCGAGGTGTTGAGCGTCGCACCGATGTCGTCGGTTTCCGCCGCCAATTGCGCGCTCGAACGGCGCGCCGTGCCCTCGCGCAACATCTCGGCGGTAAAAGTCGCCAGGCCGGGAAGGTCCTTCGGGTCCGCCAGCGCGCCGGTCTCCACCCAGAGTGTCAGGGTCACCGTCGGCAGCTCGTGCCGCTCCAGAACTAGCACCGTCAGCCCGTTCGCGAGCTTGGTCTCTTTGGGCTCGGGAAGGCGCACCCGCAGGATTTCCTTGTTCACCGGGGCACGATTCTTCCGCTCGACCGCAGAGACCGACGTCCCTTTGTCGCCCCCGGGCTCCTGGGCGCGAAGGCCGGGCAGCCAGACGCTCACCGCGATGCCCGTAACCAGCCAGATGATGAGTGCTCTCCGCTTCATCCCTCTCCTCCTCTAACGTCCCGCCGCCGACTTCTGGGCCGGCTTGGCCGGCAGGTCGTAGACCACCGCGCGGGTCCTCTCGATCAGATATTTCTGCGCGAACTCTTGCACTTGCTCCGCCGTTACGGCACGGAGTTTGTCATAGGCCGTATTGATGAGGTTCGGATCGTTGAACTTGACGGTATACTCACCGAGACGGATGGCAGTGGTGAGCGCAGACTGCCGGCTCTGGATGATGTTGCGGCGGAACTGCGTGCGGGCTTTCTCCAGCTCGCGAACCGTGATGCCGTCCTTCTTCACCGCGTCGGTCTCTTCGTCGATGGCCTTCTCGAGGTCTTCCAACTTTACTCCCGGCCGCGGAATCGCCAGGATGTAGAACAGGCTCGGCCCGATTCGCCAGTCGGCCTGGACCTGAACCTGAGTGGCCACTTGCTTGTCCTTGACCAGATGTTGATACAGGCGCGAGCTGCGGCCTGATCCCAAAATGTTGGCCAAGACCAGGGCGGCGTCGTTTTCCGGCGTGTTCCCCGGCGGGGTGTGATAGGCCATCAGCACCATCGGCAACCGCGCCAGCGGGTCGTCGATCACCTCGCGCCGCTCACCGTAGTGCTCGGGCTCGCTCAGGTCGGGAGCCTTCGGAACCGCCTGCAAGGGAATGATGCCGAAATACTTCTTCACCTTCTCGAGGGCGACCTGCGGGTCCACATCACCCACGATGGAGAGAAGGGCGTTGTCGGGGGCGTAATAGACCCGGAAAAAATCCTTGAGGTCCTGCAGATTCGCCGCGTCCAGGTCGGCCATGTAGCCGATGGTCGAATGCTTGTACGCGAAGTTGTCGTAAGCGAGGTTGTCGATTTCGAGGTAGGCCTTCCCGTAAGGCTGGTTGTCGATGCCGAGGCGTCGCTCTTCCTGCACGGCGTTGCGCTGGTTATCGAGGTTCGCCTGGTTGACGGCCAGCGAGCGCATCCGGTCACCTTCCAGGAAGAGCGCCAGATCGAGCTGATTCTTGGGCATGACCTGATAGTAGTCGGTGAAGTCCTCGTGCGTCGTGCCGTTCATTCCCCCGCCGTTGTTGAAGACCAGCAGGAAGTGCTCGCCCTTGCCGACGTTTTCCGAACCTTGAAACATCATGTGCTCGAACAGATGAGCGAAGCCCGTGCGGCCGGGGCGCTCGCTGCGCGAGCCCACATCGTAAGTGACAGCGACCGCCACAACCGGCGCGCTGTGGTCCGGGGCGATGATCACACGCAGGCCGTTCTCGAGGCGTGTGTCGGTGAAATCCAGCCGGGGGATTCCCGACTCGGCCGCCGCCAGCATCGGAGTGAGGCCCAGAAGCGCTGCCAGCACAAGTCGGCTCAAACGTTTCTCTCTCATTGGGCGTATTCCCTCATGGAGCTTGGTGTTGATTCACCCGAAAGTGCCAAGCCTGACTTAAGTTAGACGCAAACTCAAGCGAAAAAGTTCCTACAGGATCGCGGAATGCCACCTTCTCCATCGCGTTCATGAGTGGGGCGGCCAAAGGCCGCATTTGGGTTAGAATGAAAAGGGGCCACACCGGTCGAGGTGGCCGGGAGGGCCGATTCTCTTCATGGCTGCGATCGTTGAGGTGGAAAACCTGACGAAGGAGTTCCGCACCTTCCGGCGTCGCGAAGGCGTCTGGGGCGCGATGCAGAACCTCTTCGTGCGCGATTACATGACCATCCGCGCCGTGGACGGGGTGAGCCTGACGATCGAACCAGGAGAAATGGTGGGCTACATCGGCGCAAACGGCGCCGGGAAGTCCACCACCATCAAAATTCTGACCGGCATCCTGGTGCCCACGAGCGGGAAAGTGGTGGCGAGCGGGTTCGTTCCCTACCGTGACCGGCGGCACTATACCCGGCACATCGGCGTAGTGTTCGGCCAGCGGACCCAACTCTGGTGGGATATCGCTGTTATCGAATCGTTTAAGCTGCTCAAGGAAATCTACGAAATCTCCGAGGCCGATTATCGGCGGCGGCTGGGCGTCTTTTCCGAAATCCTTGGCCTGAAGGATTACCTGCACACTCCCGTGCGCAAGCTGAGCCTCGGCGAGCGCATGCGCTGCGACCTGGCCGCCTCGCTGTTGCACAACCCGCCACTGCTCTTCCTCGACGAGCCAACCATCGGCCTCGATGTGGTGGCCAAAGACCACATCCGCGAATTCTTGAAGGAAGTCAACCGCACCGAGCGCACGACGGTGATGCTCACGACGCACGATCTTTCCGACATCGAGGAGCTCTGCCGGCGCATCCTGATTATCGACAAGGGCAAGATCCTCTTCGACGGCGACCTGCAGAAGATGAAGAAGCGCCTGGCGAAGTTCAATCAGGTGAAGTTCTTCCTCAAAGACCGCGCGCAGGTACCCAAGCTTTCGCTGGTCGCCACGGACGGCATTGCCTGCGAGCGCGTGGACGAGCTGACGTACTCAATGCGCTTCGACCGCGACCAGCATTCGAGCGCCGAAGTCATCCGCACGCTCGTCAATACCCTCGAGGTTCGCGACATCCTCGTGGAAGAAGAGCCCATCGAGGACATCGTGAAGCGCATTTACCTGAGCGGCGAAGTGGCTTGAAGGCAGTAAGCAGTCGGCAGTCGGCAGTTCGACACGATCATGGGTGCTGACACGTTTCCCATTCAGCCGCGGACGCCACTGGCCGCCACGCCGCTGGTGCGCGTGGCTCGGATCTATGCCGAATTCGTGCGCGTGGGGTTCGTCAATACGCTCGCCTACCGGCTGCGCTACTACACCGGAATCGTCACCTATTTCATCTACGTCTCTGTCTACTACTTCATCTGGAAGGCGATCTACGAGAACAGTGCGGCCATCGAGGGCTTCGATTTCGGCCACATGCTCACCTACATCGCTGTAGGCTGGATCATCCGCTCGTTCTACTTCAATAACATTGACCAGGACATAGCCTACGCGGTGACGGAAGGCAAGCTGGCCATGGATCTCATCAAGCCCGTCAACCCGCAGTTCATGTACATCGCGCAGGCGCTGGGTGAATCGCTCTTTCGTCTGGGGATGCTCACGGTGCCGACAGCCGTCGTGCTGTTGCTCGTCTATCCCATCCGCCGACCGGCGAGCGCTCTGCACTTCGCGGGATTTTTCGTCAGCGTCCTGCTGAGCTTCTTCATCGTGGCGGGGATCAATTTCGCCGTCGGCACATTCGCCATCCGGCTGAAGTCGATCCTGGGACTGCTGCGCGCCAAGTACTTCCTGCTCGAGCTGTTCTCCGGGCTGCTGATCCCCATCTCATTTTTCCCGCCGATCTTTCAGAACATTTTCCGTGTGCTGCCATTCCAATACATCAGCTATATTCCGGTGCTGATTTATCTCGGCAAGATCAGCGGGCTGGGAATTGTGTGG
>JAIQGB010000320.1:8467-9140 GCA_020072905.1 Terriglobia bacterium
TTGTGTAGGCCCTCGCCCTTCAGGTATTCTGGATTGTCGTGCTGCTCGGTCTCGGAGCCGCCCTGTGGCGGTGGTCGAGCCGCAAGATCACGATCCAGGGGGGCTGAACGGAATTGATGATTGAAGATTGCTGATTGTCGATTGAAAACCGCAACCCTATTGGCAGGTCTCGACCTGAATTTGACTCGTAGACGGGTGGAATAGTGCGAGTCCAGAGTCCCGGTAAACCCTCCAGCCTAAGAGGATCACTGACATGAAGCATCACATGCTCAGCTTGCTTGTACTGACCTTGATTGCGACGCCTCTGATGCGCGCCCAAGAAGAGCCGTCGCCCTATCCGACGCTCGCCATCGGCTCGCCCGCGCCCGACTTCTGCCTGCCGGGGATTGACGACAAGACTCACTGCCTGAAGGATTACGCTGCGAGCAAGGTCCTGGTCATCGTCTTCACCTGCAATCACTGCCCGACCGCGCAGCTCTACGAGAGCCGCATCAAGAAGCTGGCCGACGACAATCGCGACCGTGGCGTGGCTCTGGTGGCCATCGAACCCAACGCTCCCGACGCCGTGCGCTTGGACGAGATGGGATACACGGATGTCAGCGACTCGCTGGAAGAGATGAAAATCCGCGCCGAGCACCGGCACTTCAATTTCCCCTATCTCTACGACGGCGAG
>JAIQGB010000321.1 GCA_020072905.1 Terriglobia bacterium
CCTGCAACAAGCCCTTCGAGAATCGCTCCCCTGTAGCTTCCACGCGGACGATGGAAACCAGAGGGATTACATACGCAGCTGCTACAACAATAGCAATGAGAACGCGCCGCGGGATGCTGAATCTCTTTTTGGAGGCTATATAAAGCGCAATAATAACAATGAGGAACCCCCTACTTCGATACCCGAGAAAGAGTTGCCATATGGCCCACAGGCCTGCGATGCCAAAAACCGCGAAGAGCTGTTTCCGAGTTCCACCTGCGGCAGCGACATACAGCGCCATGGGGAATACGAGAAGCCCAACCCCGAGAACACGGGAGTCTGTCTCCATAACCACTTGGTACATATCGGCATAGACCAAGGAAGAAACTCCCGATCCAAACGTCTGCCAGAACCCTACAAGATACATGGCTCCGCTCACAGCCATCAGCAAGACCCCAGCAAGGAACAGCGTCCGGTTATCAAGCTCACGGACCACCTGCCGCTCAGCGGTCGCACGAACAGCAGCAGGCTTTGTCGTAGCGATGATCAAGCCGATTTGATAGCTCACGAGCGCGAGGACGAACAGGAAAAACGCGGAGGGCAGGTCCGCACGTCCAAGCCACCAAGTATTCCAGGCATCGTACAGTCCAATTGCCCAGGGCACGACAAGACCGAGGTGGAAAATTCCGAGCGCCAAGAGCCACAGCTCGGGTATTTCCAGGAATCGGATTTGAAGGAAGTAACGGGTGTACAGGACCGCCGCTCCATACGCGAACCCGGTGACGATGGCGCAAGTTCGGTCTGGGGGTTGAGAGCGCATGATCGCGGCGAGGCACACGCCCACCGCACTCCACAGTAAGATGTGCCCTGTTTTCGTGGCGCGGCCGAACCGGTTACCCATGATCACCTCTGCTGCCGTTCGCTGTCGCATAGAGACGGACCAATTCGGCGGCGGACCGTTCAATGTTGAAATCGGAGGCCGCAATCGACTGCAGGGCAGAATCCCGGCGGAGGCGACCACGACTTGCAGTTTCAAGCACTGCGTTCGCCCAATTCCCCGCGCCCGCATTCAGCCGCACAAACGTCACCGCATCTGGAAGGACAGCAACCTCGGGCGGAACAGCAAACGACACAACACTCCGCAAGCCGGCTGCCTGAGCTTCGATGACGGCAAGCCCCAAACCTTCCCACCTCGATGGCAGCACCAGGATGTCAAACGCCCCAAGCAATAGCCGCGGCACGTCACTCCTTGCGCCCGTGAAGATGAACTGGTCCTCCACTCCGAGTTGCCTCGACAATGCGACCACTCGGGCCTTCGTTGGTCCATCACCAACCAGAAGAAAGCGCACGCCGGACCGAAGCTTGGCTGCTTCAACCGCAATCTCCAGTATGAACGCCTGGTTCTTCGCAGGTGTGAACCGTCCTACATGGCCCACGACCAGTGCGTCGGACGGAATGCCCAATTCTTTTCTCACCTCTTGCGCGGATACATCCTGCCGGAACGGCGACAAGTCGATGCCGCAGTGGAGAACACAGAAGCGCGACCCCGACTGCCACCCCCGACCGAACAAAGCAGCCATAGCCTCTCGGGAGGCACCCAATCCGTAGTTAGCGTACCGCCGGATCCAGTCCTTCATCCATGAGCGGTAGGCAGTCCGGGCAAGCGAAGGAGGCTTCCCGTCGTGCGTGCTGTGGCTGTGTGTGATCCGGACCGGAACTCCTTCCCCCTTGGCCGCACGCATCACAAATCCCGAGAGAGTATAAACGTGGCTGTGTACGACATCGTAGTGCCCCATTCTGAGAATCCGTCGCAGCCGCCATAGGAACGTTAGCGGATTGTCCCAGATGCCACAGGGGATCACCCGGCCGCCGAGACTCTTCACCTCCTCGTCATAGACACCGGGCATCGGCCAGCAGGTACAAAAGTCAAAATGGAACTCCGAGGGATCCATGCGTCTATAAAGCCGAACCAGCCAAGACTCGATCCCTCCCTGTCCCATCGCGCCGACGACGTGCAGCACCCGCATAGGTCGGTTGGCCATGTTTCGTGGTCCTAAGAGGACAAGTTCATTCCGAGCCAGCCGGGAGCTCATGCAGTCCCCCAGCCCGCGGCCGGACCGCGCCCCGCAGCACCTGGACCAGAACAAGGGCTGAGCCGAACGCCAAAATTGCTCCACCCGCAATCAGTGCCCAGGCTGCGGTGAATAGCCCATGCGATTCAAATTCGAGCCAACACACTGCGATAGTCCCCACCGTGCTGGCAGCGAACAGCGGAACCTGCGGACGAAAAACGCGGGCAGAAGTCATGCCGCAACCGAGCACTGAGCCAAGGTACGACAAAGCTGCAGCCACCATCAGCCAGGTGAAAAGCAGTTGGTATTCCGCGTAATCCGGCCTGTAGACAAGGGTCAGGACAGCCCGGCCCCCAACGGCAGCCACCAGGATTCCGCCCGCTCCAAGCAGCCCCGCGAGGCCCAACATCTTCCCGAGCAAGCGAAGGTAGGCAGGTCGATCCGAAGCGAAGTACCGCGCTAGGCGCGGCGTGGCCGATTGGCCGAGCGCGTTCATCACGGTGTATCCTGCCACCATCACGTAGGCCAGCGCCGCAAAATAGCCCAGAGACGCTTCGCCGAGATAGTGCTCGACGAAATAGCGTGGAATGTTGGTGTTCAGGCTGGCCAGAATCATCACCACACCGAGCGGGAAGGAAAGCCAAGCCAGCCGACGCATCCGATACCACCCCCAAACAGGCGCGAGCCGGCTATCGGCCGAGCCAAAGACCTTCAACAGCGCGATGCCGGTCTTACGCTCGTAAGTGAGCAATACGGTGCTCCACCACGCGGCGAGCGTGATGACTGCCCAGATCACGCTCCTCGTTAGCCAGAGCGCCACCGCAAAGACAGTCAAGGAGCCCACACCGCGCAGCATCATGGCGATAGCGATGCGGTCGAGGCGCTCGTATTTCTGCATCAGACCGTAAATCACATCGCTGATGCTTTCGACACTCTTGGCCACCCCGACCAGGACCAACACCAGCGCCGTCTGCCAGCGGTCAACAGCCAGCCAAGCAATAAGGCAAATCACGCCGAAGGCCAAGGTGGTGGTCGTCAGCCTCAACGCCAGGTACTCTCCGAACCGATACTCATCGCGCGCGTCGGTGGCTTGCACACTCCGAAGCTGGAGATTGGCCAGCATCATGGCCGGGGCGCCGACGGCCAGGCCGAGAGCAAACTGGCCCACCATCTGCGGCGTACCCAGCTTCGCGAGCGCCACCAACATGCCCCACTGGCAAGCGGCGTAAACGACGTTTCCGACAAATGTCCACGCGAAATTCCGACGCAGGGACAGCCCCGGTGGGGCCTCCACCACGAGCTCCGTCGTGTCCCCCGCGATCCCCACGTGAAGCTCCTGCGGGCTAATTCCCAGACGCATCCTTCGCGATCCGGGCGGCTGCTCTCGCCCGTCGTCTCTCGTCGGCACCCCGGCAGACCTCGTCATTGTAACGGTCGACGGCCTCCAGCAGCGGCGCGCCGCCAAGCGACTTTGCGGCATGAATGATTGCCGCAATGTCTTTGGGGAGACAGCGTCCCCGATAGCCCCGCTCCTCCGTCACGATGGTGTGCGAACGGCCAATGCGTTCGTCCGCCAGCCACAGTTCACGCAGCTCGTTGAAATTCACACCCCAGGCCTCCGCCAAATCATAGAACTGATTCACAAAGGCAACTTTAGTGGCCAGAAAAGTGTTCTCCATGTACTTGCAGAGCTCAGCTGTCGTGCCGTCCGTAACGTAGTAGTGCGGGAGCGGTCCAAGCGCCGCCTGGTAAGCAGCCACCACGAGGTTGCACGTCTCGCGGTCGCCTCCCACAATCAGAAAGCCGTGGTTTTCGATGTCCTTCCACGGATGCCATGTCGTTTCGCCGACGTACTCCGGGCTGAAACAGAGGGGCCGACCATGCTGTGCGGCGAGCCGCTTGACTGTACCCGGAGGGACCGTCGATTTGACGCAGGTGGGAACCTTGACCCAGCTTACCACTTCCTCCACAGCCGAAACGTCGCAGCGCCCGTCCAGAGCCTCGGGCGTCGGCACGGCCACGAAAACCAGAGCGCACAGGTTGATTTCGCCTCGTAGCTGGCGGCTCTGGTAAGCCTCCAGCAACGGATCGTAGATGACGATCTCGTGTTTGCCCCGGCGGAAGAGAGCCTCAAGGGCCTTGCCCACCACGCCGTATCCAACAATCCCCAGCTTCACTTTGGCGAACCTACTCTCTCGACAAGTTTCTGCTTCCCGTTTCCCTTTCCGGCGGTTCACCACCTGAGACGGAGAATGGAGTCCGACACGCGCCGATAATCTTGACCGGCGGCAGGAGTTCCCGCAACAGAGTCCCTTGGAAAGCCTTCTTCTGTTGCCGCACCGTGGGATCCGGGCCCTGATGCCCCGTACCCACTACCATAGCCGTACCGGTAGTAGTACCCCTTGTATCCGTAGCCGTAGCCCTCCCGGCGGAAATCCACATCGTTCAGGGCGATTCCCAGGATGCGAGCCCCGGCCCCGTAAAGGAGTGCACGCGCGCGACGCACCGCGTCAAAGGGAGTCGAGTGTGCACGCGCCACCAGCACAACGGCATCGGTCATGGTCGCCAGAACCCGGCTGTCGGCAACACTTAACAAGGGCGGAGAATCCACAAGCACATATTCAAATTGTTCCCGCAGCCGGCGCAGATTCTCCAGGGTGACGGGAGAAGACAAGACCTCCGCCGGATTGGGCGGGATCGGGCCACAAGGGATGACGCTCAGGTTCGCCACGCCTGGCACTTGCAGGATCGCCTCCTGCAGACCGACGTGACCAGTCAGACACTGCACGAAACCCGGCTTGTTCTCAACTCCCGTCATGCGGTGGCAGGCCGGACGGCGCATATCGCAATCGACGATGACTACCTTGTTCCCCAGGCTGGCCAGCGTCGCTCCCAGGTTGACCGAGACCGTCGTCTTCCCCTCTCCGGGCAAAGCACTCGTGATCAGGAGCAACTTGGGAACAGGCGTGGCGGAGAGCAGGATTGAGGTGCGCAGAGATCGGAAAGCCTCGACAAAGTTCGGACTGGTTTGCACCCCCGGGGCGGAAGCGGCAGGTGGTTGGGTCGAGGCGATGCTGATGATCTTGGCTTCCGCACTTTTGCCCGCGCCATTGGTCATCATGGAGGGAAGCACCCCGAGCGAGGGCAGCCGCAGCAGGTTCTCCACCTGGTCTGGAGTCTTGAGCGTATTATCGAGGTACTCCTGGATGAAAGCGAGCCCGATGCCCAGTCCGAGTCCCAGGATCAAACCAAACGCCAGGTTAAGGACCAGACGAGGTTTCACCGGTGTATCCGGGACGTCAGCAGGATCCACAACCCGGATGTTACTGGCCTTCAAACCCGCCGAAACCTGGGCTTCCTTCAACCGCTGCAGCAAGCCTTCGTAAAGCTGCTGGCTGGTGTCCACCTCACGCTTCAGGATATTGTACTGGATTGATTTATCTGCAACTTCATTTACTGTATTTTTTTGCTCATCGAGGGCTTGGGCGAAGAACTGTTCGTTGGCCACAGCAGAACGATAACTGTCGATGACGTTCTGGGCCAAAGCCTCCTTCTGATGATCGAGAGCCGCCTGAACCGTATCAATCTGTTGCTTAAGGGCAACCGCCTTGGGGTACTCGGGCTTGACGGTGGCGGTCAACTCGGCATAGTCCCGTTGCAGCTCTGCCAGGCGGATCGCCAAGCCTTGGATCAGGGGATTATCGAGGAAACCTGGCAGGTCCTGTACCATCCCAGCCTGGACCAGGCCGTAAAGGGACTCCTTTTGAAACCGGTCCGCCTGGGCTTTGGTGAATTGCTCCTGAAGCTGCGCCAGACGTTCACTCGCAAGGTCCTTTTTGTCTTCGACGAAAAGGAGGGAGTTTGCCTGGGCGTATGCATGCAGCGCATCATCCGCCTTCTCGAGTTTGCCCTTGAGGCCGACGAGTTGACCCTGAAGCCATTCCGAGGCCTTCACCGTCTCGTCCCATTTTACCTGCAGGTTCTGCTCGATGTAGTCCGTCGCAAGCTGGTTTGCAATGCGAGCAGCCGCTTGCGGGTCTTCGTCACGAAATGACACTTCGACCAGATTGCTCCGCCTGACCGGGGCAACGTCCACCGCGTCCATGAAATGCTCCACCGAGTCTCGATAGTAGTCGGCGTTGGTGTCCGGCGGCCCGGGGTCAGATCCCGAGGGAATCTGGTCTGGAGGACTCTTGATCAAGCCGAAAAACCGCCGCTTTTCGTAGAACTCAGGGGATTTGTAAAGCTGCAGGTTTTGAACGACGTGCTCGGCAAGGGTTCGGCTCTGGATGACTCTGTACTGAGTCTCACGATAGCTGTCCACATCAGCCGTATCGACCTGCAGTACCTCCTTGAAATTCAGAACGTTCGGCTGCTCGGGGTTGATCTCGAGGACGACCGTGCCTTGATAGATGCGTTTCTGCTTGAGGGTCCCGATCGCGACCGTCGAAAAGACCACGAGGGCACAGGTGAAAACCACCCAGCGGCGCTTGAGGATGATGTGCAGGTACTCGCGCAGGTGCCGGAATTCCTCCGGCGCGATGTCCACCACTTCCTGCTCACCGATCAGCTGAACGCCGGTCGGAGCCAGGCTCTGGTTTGGACTTCCTTGCCGAACTTCGATCTCGTCCATTCCACTCCTCAGTACAAGGGCAACGTTCCGCTCAGCGGCGAAAGACTAAGACCCCGGTGACAGTCGAGATGGCAGCCTCGACGCTGCGTCTCATGGCCGTTTTGCTAGTGCTGTCGGGGACAAAGAGGATGTCGTTCGCAGCCATCTCCACGTCCTCAGCTTTACCGTCAAGGATCTTCTTGAGATTGACACGAATCTCCGTCTTGGACCCGTCGGGGGACTGGCGAATGATCCGGGCTGAACTCTTTGCCGGGCTGCCAAGAAAGCCCTGTGCCAGTGCCAGGGCCTGCGTGACCGTCACATTCTCCCGGTCCTCGAGGATAAATCCGCCCGGCAATCTGACCGCTCCCACAACGTATATAACGTCCGCTTTGGCGACGCTGATCGTGTCGAGAGGCTGCATCCGAATGTTCAGGGAGTCGTCATTGGAGTACAGCAGGCGCTTGATGTTGATCTCTAGCTTATCCGGGGCCACCAGTTTCATCCCCTCGGCCATCGGGAGGTCCCCAAACCCTCCCTTACGGGTGACGTAAAGGGTTCGCCCGGGAGGCGAGCTGGTGCGCTTGGCAAGTCCTCCCGCCATGGAAAGCATCTCGATCAGTGTTCGCGGTCCGGTAAGATAGTAAAGGCCCGGAAGTTCCACGGCACCAATGACCGAGACGGGTTGGGCCTGGAATTGCTTGACGAAGACACTGATGTGGGGGTCCTGGAGATATGTTTCACCGTACTTCTTTTCGACTTCGTCCCGGAGTTGGTCGGACGTCAACCCCGCCGCGTCAACCTTCCCAATCAAAGGCAACGAGATCGTCCCATCATTGGACACCCGGACGGACTTGGCGAGTTCGGGAACGTTGAAGACATCGATGTCCAGCACGTCCTCGGGGCCGATGACGTAGTTATCCGTCATTTTCCCCGCGGGTGGCACCTGCTGCTCAGGAACCGGGAGCGGACCCGGGGTGGACGGCCCCTCGGTGGTCGGCACCATTGGGGTGACCCGTAGGTCCTGCGGACCCAATCGCCCGTCACTTGAATGGGAAGATTCTGAAGGCACGGGCTCCGTTTCCTGGCTCTGCGCGCGCAGCTTCGCAGTCATGCCAAGGAGGAAAAACCCGAGCGTCACAGCCAGAATACGATGAAGACCGGAAGAAAGAACCCGCAATGCCCACCTCACCTACCTCGTGGGTCTGGAGGAGTTTGAGAAAAGACCTGAGTCTCCGCGAGAGCCCCCTCGGGCCAGGCGCGAACCCTAACAATAAACGAGAGTTGGCACCTATGTCAAGGAGACTTCTTGCCCGAACCCTCGCCGCTCCGGGGCGCCGGTTCGTACGCCTGAATTGACATGAGTCAAACAATCGACGAAGTGCAGCTCAAAACACCCAGTACAGAACTGTCTCCGCAAGCGCAACGGAAGCATCGTTGAAGCCGACTTCAACAATAGCCTCTGTCCCGTGGCCGCTGCGGCAGCATGGGCCGGACAAAATACTTGACTCCTTCTCGCTGGCTGTTTATCCTTGCCATATTAGTTGCGTAACAATCTCAGAGACTGAGCCGAGATAAGAGCTCGCGACGGGTAGCTTCGGTGGTTTGCCGCTTCATTATCGTGGGTGCGCTCTTTGGCTTTTTCGCAGGCCTCGGCGAAGCTCTCTATCTTTGCACCACGCCGGAGCCCGCTGTATTGCTCCGAATCGACGTCCAATACATGATTTGGTACATCGCTCCGCTGGCGGGGGCTACGGTCTTGGGGTCCATCGGGTTATGCATCGGCCTTATGGCTCACCTGCTGCAGAGTCGCCGTCCCTGGACAGTGGCACCGCTCGGGGCCGTCGGTATAGGTCTCTGTTCGGTCTACGCTGGAGCCGTACTTCGATTGGTGCATGGGGGTGGAGAAGGAGTGCTAGGCGCCCTGGACCGTCCTTCCACCTGGATCTGTTTCCTTCTCGGCTTTGAACTTGGCTTCGTTGCCCTGGCCGGGCGCGGTCGGGTGGGTAGAGAAGTGCGCATGCCACGAACGTCCCGGGCATTTGCCACCCTGGCCAAATTGCTTGTCGCGGGCGTGGCAATTGCTGTCGCGGGACTGGTGTTAGCCCATCTCACGCGCTCCGTTGCTTGGGTTTCGACTTCCCACGCCGCCCAACCAGGCTTGAGCGAGCGGCCCAACATTGTACTCATCACTCTGGATACGGTGCGAGCAGACCACCTGTCAACCTACGGCTATCATCGCCGGACCAGCCCCAATCTGGATCGCCTCGCCCGGCAGGGCGTGGTGTTCGAGAATGCAATTGCTCCCACCTCCTGGACTCTAGCCTCACACGCCACGATCTTCACCGGCCTTCTTCCCCACCAGCACGGCGCCAACGAATCCGCGCCGCTCGCGCCGGGCCTCAAGACGCTGGCCGCCATCCTGGGGTCTCGTGGCTACCAAACAGCAGGATTCAGCGCGAACATTTCCTATGGCTACGCTGGTTGGGGAATGAGCGACGGCTTCGGTCTCTATGACGACGATGGCTCATCCTTGCGCCACAACCTCGCCAAAACCACTGCGGGGCGCCACCTCATCGCCCCCGCCTACCAGCGCCTCATCCATTATGACGACTTCGACCGACGCAACGCCGCGGAACTCAACCGGGATGTGGCTCGTTGGTTCAACCATCGTTCGGGCTCACCCTATTTTCTATTCGTGAACTACTACGACGCGCATATGTCCTATCTGCCTCCTCCTCCGTTCGCCCACCGGTTCGGGAAGCCCCTGAAGGACGTCGTACGAGAAATGTTCTTGAGCAATGACGTTTCGGTGAGCACGGACGCTACGGCCACTGCTGGGATCTCTATCGCGAGGTTTTGCACGTCCCCCTCATCATCCTCGGCCACAATATTCCTGCCGGGATCCGGATCAGTCATTTGGTAGGGATTCGGAGTCTCTTCGCGACCGTGCTGGACCTCGCGAAGAGCACGGAAGAAGCAGCCCCAGCGAGCAGCCTGCGTCGATTCTGGACGGCAGGCCACCAACCCGACTCTTATAACGGCGTGGTGATCTCGGAGCTTGTATCGAATACGCTCGATTACCAGCCCGCCTTCGCTAGCCTGACGACATCCGAGTGGCACCTGATCCACGACTCGAGCGGCAGGATGGAGCTCTACCACTGGCCTTCGGATCCCCAGGAGAAAAATAACCTCGCAGATTCGCCACGCGAGCAGGCTCTAGCGAAAAGCCTCTATCGGGATCTGCAATTGCACATCGCGAACTCCTACCCTCCCTGGCGCGGCCCCGAGTACCTGTCAGGACTGGACCAGGCCGGACGTCCCTTTGCTCACGAGAGTCTGTTCGCGACGGACCTCCACAGCGGCCTTCCGCCAAATTTCCTCCCCGCCGGGGCGACACAATATCAATACTTGCGTGACAGCGCAGTGAGGCCCCGGCACGTCCGCCCTGTGGATGAAGAAATGCTCCGGTCGCTTCCCTACCAGTAGCCTCCCGCTTTGCGCAAAACCGGGCCATGCCACTTGATGCATTCCATCTGCTGCCACACCGGGCGCTCTCACGGCAAATCGCATAGCCTGGAGTCCAAGCGCCCGCAAGCCGCCGGCGGATGCTGGGCACACACGAAAGGTGTCAAAGGCAAAGGTTGACAAGGAGCGTCATTGGCACCATGCTGCGCGCTTGGAATGCCCGCGGGCGGGCCAGCAGGTTGCCATCCTCGGCAGGCATGAGAGTCACGCTGGCTACCCGCCTCTCGACTCATGAAGAACCGGACCCGCATTTACCTACTCGCAGGACTCGCCGCGGCGGTGGCGGTCGGACTCCTCTTCCTTCCCCTGGCAGACTGGGCTCAGGGAGTGGTCGAATGGGTCCGGAGCCTGGGACCGCGTGGAGCGCTGATCTACGCCCTGATCTATATTGTCGGCGCGGTGTTCTTCGTCCCCGAGACCCTGCTGACGACGGGAAGCGGTTTTCTCTATGGGCCGATTTACGGCACGTTGCTGGTCGCACCTGCCAGCGTGCTGGCCGCCAGCATCTCTTTCCTGCTCACCCGCTCGGTGGCGCGTAACTGGGTTGCGAAGCACGTGGCACGCTCCCCTCGCTTCACGGCCATCGACCGCGGCGTGGGCGAGCACGGGTTCAAAATCGTTCTCCTCATCCGCCTGCAGCCGGTCTTTCTTCCCTTCGCGGTCCTCAACTACGGGCTTGGGCTGACGCGTGTCCGCTGGCGCGACTACGTCCTGGCGTCGGGCATCGGCATGCTGCCCATCAACATCCTGTACGTCTACCTGGGGTCCGCCATCCATGACTTGGCGCACTTGGTGCGGGGAAATCTCCGCGGCCCTGGACACTGGAATCAGCTTCTCTTTTGGACAGGTCTGGTCGCCCTAGCCCTCTTCGTCTTTGCGGTGGGGCGCATGGCGCACCAAGCCCTCCGGCGAGAACTGGAAGGGGCGAACGCCGCCAGCAACAACTCTCAAGCTAAACAGGAATGAAGTCCTGAATAGGAACGAAGCGAAAGCCGGCTTTTCGGGCGCTCTCGATGATACGCGGCAACGCTCTCACAGTGCACCTACGGTCCGGGCGTATGGCGACCGGGGTCTCCGTGGGTCCGAGCGCCCTTGGGCTTGCGCTCACCCGACGGACCGTTTGTCTCCAAAACCCCTCGTACCCTTCCAGTCCGTCGTGGAGGAGCAAGACTGATCCAGGATGCAATTTCTCGAGCGCCAATCGGACGATGGAGTCTTCGTCCTCCTGCCAGTCGTAGCCCGTATCCGACCACTGCACAACCTTGAGGCCTCGTTCGCGGAGCACCGGATAAAGGCCGAACCACCGTGCGCCATAAGGCGGACGGAAGAGCGCGGGCCGCCGCCCGGTAACCTCTTCGATCACCTGCTGGGTCCGGTCGATCTCCCGCGCCATTTGCGCGCGCGTCATGAGGTAGGGAAAGAAATGAGAATAGGTGTGATTGCCAATCGCGTGGCCCTCGGCCGAGATCCGGCGGAGCAGCTCCGGGTGGCGTTCGGCGTTACGGCCGCAGACGAAAAACGCTGCACGAACCTGCTGGTCGCGGAGGATATCAAGGACCTGCTCGGTGAAGGGGGCGGCGGGCCCGTCGTCGAAGGTCAGCACAATCCGGCGCCCGTCGGCCGGCCCGCGAATCAAGGCTGGGCCGAACAGTTGCGAACTCGGAACGCTGCACGCGTACCAGAGGAGGGCTGCGATCGCGACGACCACCAAGGCGCCTGCAGCGAGCCAGATCATGCGATGGGTCTCCGTCCCGCTTGAGGATATGTTCAGGACGAACGCCACTTCCGCCGCGCCCTAAGGCGCGGCCCGGGCGTTCCCCCACCTCACTATAGCGCAAATGGAAACGATTCTGTGCCGGGTGCGGTGCTATAATTCCTCGCTTTTCATATCGGCTTCAAACTTCCTTTCCGGGATGGCACAAATGGCTGGAAGGAAATCCGCCCAACGCATGTCGACAACCAATCCCCGCTTGTTCGCCCGCCTCAAGACCCAGGCGGCGGAAGTAGGCATCGTCGGGATGGGCTACGTAGGCCTGCCGCTGGCGCTTTCGTTCGCCCGCGTGGGATTCAAGGTGACGGGCTTCGACATCGATCCCGACAAGATTGAGAAGTTGCAGCGGCGCGAGACCTACATTCGCCACATTCCCCCTGCCGCCATTTCCGAAGCCATTGTGAAACACGACTTCCGGGTTAGCGGCGATTTCCGCAAGCTTCGGGACATGGATGCCATCCTGATCTGCGTCCCCACTCCGCTCGACGAGCATCGAGAGCCCGACCTGTCCTTTATTCGAAGCACCGCGGAAGCGATTCGCGCGGCGCTGCGGCCCGACCAATTGATCGTCCTGGAAAGCACGACCTTTCCCGGCACGACGGAGGAAGTGGTGCTGCCGATCCTCGAGAAGTCGGGGCTGCACTGTCCCGTCGCTTCTTACTCCGCCCATAGCTCCAAGGTTGAATTCGGCCCGGAATTGCAGGCGGATTTTCTCCTGGCTTTCTCGCCGGAGCGCGAGGACCCCGGAAACAAGCAGTTCAAAACGGTGCAGGTCCCCAAGGTCATCGGGGGAGTGAACGGACCGAGCGCATTGGCGGCCCAGTTGCTTTACGGGAGAGTGTTCGAGAAAGTGGTCCTCGTCTCCTCGACGCGCGCCGCGGAGATGACCAAGCTCCTGGAAAACATCTACCGCTCGGTGAACATCGCCTTGGTGAACGAACTCAAATGCCTGTGCCTGCGCATGGGGATCGATATCTGGGAAGTGATCGAAGCCGCCAAGACCAAGCCGTTCGGCTTCACGGCGTTTTATCCCGGGCCCGGGCTGGGGGGCCACTGCATTCCGATCGATCCCTTCTACCTCACCTGGAAAGCGCGCGAGTACGGTTTCCCCACGCGATTCATCGAGCTGGCTGGAGAAGTCAACACAGCCATGCCTGAGCACGTGGTGGCCTCGCTGGCGGAAGCACTGAACCAACGCAAGAAGTGTCTGCAGGACTCAAAAGTTCTCATCCTGGGCGTGGCCTACAAAAATGACGTGGACGACCTGCGCGAGTCTCCAGCTCTGCGAATCATTCAGCTCCTCCAGGCGCGGGGGGCGAAGGTTGAGTATCACGACCCCTACTTCCCGCAGCTACCGAGGACACGCCATTACAACTTCGGCCTCACCTGCGTGGAACTGAGCCCGAAGACGCTGGGAGAGTACGACGCGATCCTGATTGCCACCGCCCACTCCAGCTACGACTTCCGCAGTATTGTCCGCCACGCGCGCCTGGTGATTGACACTCGCAACGCGACTCACAACATCATGGAGGGGCGCGAAAAAGTGATCCTCTGTTAATTGAGGTAGGGTAAGCCCCTGCCCTCGTGCGCCCGTATACGCCAGTCGGCTGGCTTGCGCCCGGGCAAAGGGAGGAGTTCCCATCGCCGTTATCCCCATTGCGCAGGTTCGACTGGACCGGCGGGAGCTTCACCATCGACTTCGAAGGCAAGAGCGCGGAGAGCACCTGCAGCCGCTCCACCCAGGGCCTGTTGATGGAGGGCCTGCGCCTGCTCGACGAGGCTTCGCGCGGCGCCGAAGAAAACGTGCTGGAAGGGTGAGGGCAGCCGTTGGCAATTAGCAGTTAGCAATTAGCG
>JAIQGB010000322.1 GCA_020072905.1 Terriglobia bacterium
GGCGGCGATCACTGTCTTCATCGCGGAAAATCCCGCCCCGCGCTCCGGGGCGAAGAGCGCCTCAAGCACCTTCTCCTGCTCGCTGGGGTCGAGGGCGTTGAGGCAGATCAAGCCCGCTTCCTGAAACGACGCCCCGAAACCGTCAATTTTCTGGAGAGCCACAGCATCGTCAATCTGGAAGACGGTGCCGCTTTTGGAGGGCTGCTTCTCTTCAAAGCGCAACGAAGGCTTGGCACTGAGCCGGTCACCCGCTTGGGAGGAGACAATGAGCCTGACCTCCTGGCCGGTAGCAGGCAGCAAGCTGGACAGCCCGACGAGCAGGAAGGAGACGAACCACCGCCTCATCGTGCGTGGGAAGCTCATGGGCACCTCGCCTTGCTCTGCAAATCGCGAGACACAAGGTCGAACCGCCGAAGCGGCCAAGCGGTTACGGCTTCCACTCCAGCGTGGTGATGGAGAGCGCGGGCAGCGGTACACTCAGCGAGCGGCCGCCGGCCTCCAGACCGACCGTCGCGTCCGTCTTGCGGCTATTCATGAGTTCCGCAACCATGCCGCCCTCGTGCGCCTTGAAAGTGAGGCATCGGACGCCCTTGATCGCCCCCTTCGTCTCCACCCGCACTGCCCCCGGCCGGACGAACTTGCTGAAGTGGGCGAGATAATAATAAAGCGCCGTATAGGTCACTTGCTTGATTTCACGGTTGATGACCACCACCGGGTGCTGGACGTTCGGGTCGGGATTCCCGTGCACCTCGGAAACCAGCCACGGGCCGCCCTTTTCATCGAGAATCATGTTCCAGTAGATCCACGCCGAGGCGTAGGCTTCCAGGTCCGAGAAAATCTGATTGCCCCAAAAATCGCCGTCTTCCCAGTCGTAGCGAGGCAGGGGGATGTTCTTCGGCGCGCCCGCTTCGTAGGCCCAGCAGACTTCCGTCATCCAGAGCGGCAGATCGGGGTAGCGGCGGTGGAGCGCCGCCATTTTGGAAAACTGTTTGAAGTCGTACCCGTGGTAGGGCATGTTCGCCACGTACTTCCGCGCCGCAGAGTCGTCCAGGAGGATCGGATAGTTCTTAGAGGCATCGGCGCGATCCGGCGCCTCGCTCAATTGCAATCGGGTCTTCACGCCCTCCTTTCCCAACAACGGCCCCACGTGATTTTTCAGGAGGTCTCGAATCTTCGTGTAAGGGATCTTGGTGTAGATATCGGGTTCATTGAAGAGGCTCAGATAGTCGATGATGACCCCGTTCTTTTCGTACTCCTGCAAATACCGAAGGTAGTAGAGCGCGAGCGCGTCGAAGTATTTGGGATCAACGTCCTGCTTTTCCCGGTCGGTGGGATTGGTGAGCATCCAATCCGGCGGATAATCCATCGGGGCCTGAAGGACGAACTTCCCGTACTTCCTCGCCCGCTTGATGTAAGTAATCAAGCCGTTCGGGCCGAGGTCCCTGGCGATGGAGAAGTTCTTCATCTCCACATCGCCCGGCGTGTCGTCGTAGGTGTACCAGGGCCCGGCGGACATGAAATCCGTGCCCGCCAGCGGCGTCTTCATCGCCGTGAAGCCCGCCCCGCGCTCCGGGTCGAACAACGCTTCGAGCACCTTCTCCTGCTCGGCCGGGTCGAGGGCGCTGATGCAAATCATCCCCGCTTCCAAGAAGGACGCCCCGAAGCCGTCGATCATCTGCTCGGTGACGCCGGGGTTGATCTGGAACGTTGCGCCCTTCGCCGCGGTCTTCGCCTGGAACTGCAGCGCAGGTTTGGCGCTCAGCCGGTCGCCGGCCTTGGAGGAAACGGCTCAGGCACGACAGGATGGGCAGAAGGATGCACCGCTGGAACGACCTTGCCGCCGTCGATGGCAAGCTTCTCGTGGCTCATGGATTCACCTCCAGGGCGTGAACACTGCCAGCCCCGGGACAACGCTCCTGCCGGCTCTACAACTCGTCGCGCTTTCTGTCCGTCCGCAGGGCGGGCGCGGGTTCCGAGCGGCCAAGATTAGCTCCAAACCCGCCGCTTGTCACTCCTTCTCGTGAATCCCGCACGCCCTGTGATATAAACGGCTGACTCTGCGCATTGAGGGGCAGAAATGCACTGCTGCGCTCAATTGGACGAAGCGATCGAGCGGGGCTCGCTCTATTGCGGGCAGAAGAGCCGCATTGACGACGGCCGGATCCTGAACGACCTCGACACGGATTACTTTATCCGCTCGGCGTCCGGCCGCGGATACGACTACCTCGGCATCAATTACTGCCCGTTTTGCGGACGAGTCATCGGGCGCGGCCTCTGGATGGCGGAGAAAAAGAAATAGCGGCCCAGCGCAGGGCTTGCGCGGGCCACGGTTCAGCCCCACCTATTCAAAGCGGATTTCCTTGAGGCGGTTGAGCGGCACGAAGAAGTCGAACACCTCTTTGCTCGCCGGGTCGTACCGATCCGTGATGCCCAGGAGGCGAGTCTCGGCGGGCTTGTCCGTGGGCATCAGAAAATGTGCTTGGACCGTCTTGCCGGTCCGCAGGGTAAGCTGCATCATGCCTTGCTGGAATTCAACCCGCTCGATTTTGGAGAACTCCAGTTCATCGGCCCCGCCGCCCTCAATCGTGATGGGAAAAGTCGTCCTTGCCGGCACAGACTCCAGCAGTGAGCCGCGCCCGCCAGGCGGATAGAAATCGAGATAGGCATCGTAGAGAGTGGTGGTCTTCCCGTCCAAATCGGTGACCACGGCCGCGTATCCGAAGCGTCTCCAGATCTTGATAATTTGCGCGCGCTCCTCCGGCTTGCTGTACACGATGTGGTAGTCCAGCGCGCCGCGGCTCACCCGGACTTTCTCCACGCGCCGTTCCTTCAGCTCGAAGTGCTTGTAGAGGATGGAGGAGGAATCCTCTTCCACCACGATGGCGTCGCGAAGAATGACCACCTGCCTGCCCTGCGGATCGGTCTGAAGCAGGGTGTCGGCCGCGAGCGGGCTCATGCCCCAGGCGACGGCGATGAGGAGCCCCAGAAACGGCTTGGCGTTGATCATAGCAAGGCCACAAAAAAGCCCCGCGCCAGGTGCTCCTTGCCGCGGGGCTCTTGCCTTCAGAAGCCGAGGCTAACCCTTCTTTTTCTTCTGAGACTTGTATTGCGTCTGAACCTGGCCCTGAACCGTCTGCAGCAACTGCTGCGCGGCGGCAGCGTTCTTTCCGTTGGGCTCGAGTTTCAAGTAGGTCTCCAGCGCTTCGACAGTCCCGGGGACGGCGACAATCTTTCCGTCCGGGGTCATCGTGGCTTTCCCGATCAGCGCCTGGCCAAGGTAGAAATAGGCATCCGCGTAATTGGCGTCGATTTCTGTGGCTTTCTTGAGCGCCTCAGCGGCTTCGTCCATCTTGCCCTGGTTGTACATCACGGCGCCGTAGTTGAAGTAGTACTTGGAGGCCTGCGTGGGGTCCATCTCCGCGGCTTTCTTAAATTCGGCAGCCGCCTCGGGGACCTTGCCCATTTCGGCGTAAACGTTGCCGAGGTTGTTATGGAGTGTAGCGTCGTCCGGCCGGGCCGCAATGGCTTTCTGATAGTTCTCGACGGCCTTGGGATACTGGTGCGCTTTCTGGTAGCTCTCACCCAGTTTGGCGAGGACGATCGGAAGATTCTTCTCCTTGGCGAGAGGCAACGCCTGCTCGTACATGGCGGCCGCTTCGTCGTACTTCTTCGCCTCCATCAACGCATTCCCCTGGTCGAACGTCTGCTTCAACCCGGTGAACTGCTTCGTATCGTTTTCTTGTTGTTCTTGTTGCTTTTTCAATTCGGGATTGGTTTCGAGCTGCTTTTGACGCTCCACCGCCGCATGAGCCTTTTCCTTCGCCATGTCGAAGTCCAGTTGCGTAGGATCACCCATGCCGACGTGGGTGCTCAGGTAAACGACGTCGCGGCCATTGGGATCCTGCAGCGTGACCCTGTAATTGCCGAGGGGCAAACCGATATAGATGTACTCGCCTCTTTTGTTGGTTTTGACGCTGTAAACTCCCTTGATGTCCTGGCGCTCGATCTTGAGGTTGTACTTCGCCAACGGCTGCCCGTCCTCGCCGGTGGCTTTGCCGGTCAAGCCGCCCGTCTGCGCGTACGCAGATTCAACGCCGGCGAGAACGCCGACCACCACGGCGAATCCCAACACTTTGCGCAAAATGGAAAGCGACATAATTTCCCTCCGCTATTTCTGCACTCTCCCCTATTCTAGCTTCAATTGGGATGTGGACTCAACAACATTGGTTTGCCGTTTTTAGTGCAGATGAAGACCGGCGTCAACAAGAAATTGCACGCTGGCCGGGAGGATTGGAAGACCGTCACGCTTCTAGGGTTGAGCGCTCTTCCCGCGGAGATAACTCGGCCGCACAGCGTAAGGGAGCGGGTCCACAAGGCCGGCTTCTGCGAAGGCCCGCAGGCGGAGCGCGCAACTATCGCAGACCCCGCAGGCAAGTTCCTCGCCTTGATAGCACGACCAGGTCAGGTGCAACGGGGCGCCCAACTCGATCCCCCGCCGCACGATCTCGCTCTTGCGCATGTGAATCACCGGCGTGACGATTTCCAGTAGCGTTTCCGGCTTGGTTCCCGCCACGATGAGGCGGTTAAAAGCCGCATAATACTCGGGCCGGCAATCGGGATAGCCCGAGCTGTCCTCCGCGACCGCGCCGATGAAAATCTTGCGCGCCCCCAGCACTTCGCCCCACGAAACGGCGATGGAGAGAAAATGCGCATTGCGGAATGGAACGTAACTGGAAGGAATGCCCTGGCGATCGAGATTCGCCGGCTCGACCTCGATACGAGCGTCGGTGAGACTCGAACCGCCAATCTGGCGCAGATGCTCGAGCCGGCACACCAGACGGCGCTCTGCCTGGTAGAAGTCCGCCAGAGCGTGGAAGGATTTGAGCTCGCGCTGCTCGGTCCGCTGCCCGTAAGCGACGTGTAACATGGCCAGGCGGTGATCCTCGCTCGCGATCGCCGTGGTCACACAACTGTCCATGCCGCCGCTGGCCAGCACGACTACGAGCGGCATCTCTGTAGTCCGTGGTCCTTTGTCCGTCGCCTCTTGCCTATCACTCATTTTGGTGGAGCCCTACGTTTCCGGCCCCTCACTCAATGCGGGGAACCACTCCTTTCGCCCCGCTGGGAGCTCCGACAGAAACCACTGAAGCGTGACCCACAATTCCGACAGTATCTTGGAATGTTCCCAATTCTTCTGCATTCCCAGTCTTGCGTACGTGAGGTGTGCTGCTAGTTTGTTCGCTCTCTTTCGTGCATCTATCAGGAGTTCCGTCATTCCCGGACGGGGCTGGTTCCATTTGGCCGGCTCACCAATATAGTGGTCTGCAATTATGTCATCAGGTTTTATGTTGGCTGGTGGGTACAGGAAGTCAATCAAGTTTCGAACATGGAGAACGAAGCTCTCCAAAAAAGCGTTGTCGGCTTCGATGTCTTGCGGCGAACTTCCGCCAATTAAGGGAGCCATGGCCTTCAGCATTAGAATTTCGTAATCCACATGGGTGGCGCCCTCGCGAAGTTCTTTTTCAGTCCTCTTCATCCCTGTCTTCCCGGAACGATGCTACTGCATTCTGCATCCTGCATTCTGCCTACCACCACTCATACGCCGCGCGCGTCCGGCTCCCAGATGAACTTGTGCAGCTGCAATCCCATGCGCACTTCCAGGCCATCGCGCAGGATCCACTCCGCAAGCGTTCGAGGGGGGAGCTGGCCGAAAACGGGCGAAAAGATGATCTCATCGACCCGGCTGCCCAGCGCATGCCGCGCGGTGAACTCCCGCGCATACTGGTAATCCTTCTCGTCGAGGATGACGAATTTGATTTGGTCCTTTCGCTCGAGCGCGGCAAGGTTCCCCGGGGAAAACTTCCCGCTCTCGCCGCTCCCAGGGCACTTCACGTCCACGATCTTCACTACCGGGCGGGGCAATTCCCCAATGAACCGTTCACCGCTGGTTTCGATCAGGACGCGCCAGCCCTCGCCCAGGAGCCGCGCCGCCAATTCCGGAACTTCCCTCTGCAGAAGGGGCTCTCCCCCAGTGAACTCTATCAAGTTCCCGCCCAGCTCCCCGAACCCGCCCTAGAACCTGCTCCTCGGTCATTCTCTGGCCGCCGTAGAAAGCGTAAGCCGTATCACACCAGTGGCAGCGCAGATTGCAGCCGGTAAGGCGGACAAAAACGCAGGGCAGCCCCGCAAACGTGGATTCTCCCTGAATCGACTTAAAGATTTCTGTGACAAGCATTTGAGAAGGTCTGGCGCGACCTTCCGGACCATTTTACCCGATTCCGTTCATCCCCGCTGATCTCGACTGACTATCCCCCCGCGAAAAGCGATTCCATAATGTGACACTGGATTTCACTAGGCGCGCAAATTCCGTCCTCACCGAGCGAGGGATGCAGTGACAAGAAATCCTCTGATGGCCTGCAATCCACTGAAATTACACGGGATAACGAAAGAATGGAAAGCCCACGCACATGCCGCGCCCCTTGGCCCTCTGGTTGCATCAAAGTGAGCAGGCAGCCTCGAGGAGGTTTGGCCATGCTGAGCAGCGACGAGCTAGCCAGGATGCGCGAAGAGCATGAAGTGATGGATAACTGGAGAACTTATTCCCGGCACGTGGTCGCCGAACTTCTGGAAGTCTGCGCCATTTGCGGCACGGTTCGGGAAAAGGAGCAACTCGTCCGCTGCCGTTGGTGCGAAGACACCTACTACTGCAAAGCCGGTACCTGCTCCCAACAGCACC
>JAIQGB010000323.1 GCA_020072905.1 Terriglobia bacterium
TTCGACAGGCTCCACCACGCCTTCTGGAAGTTCTTCGACCCGAAGCACCCAAAGTACGTGAGGGGGAACGAGTACGAGGGGATAGACCTGGAGTACTACTCGATGGTCGACAGGCGCATAGGGAAGCTCATCCCCATCTTCGAAGAGGGTTCGAAGCTCCCGCTGGCGCGCCACGTCAAGAGCGTCTCCGAGCGCCTGCGTGAGTTCGCGGTCGCGGCGCATTTGTAGGGGAGGGCTCCGCCCTCCCGTGGGAGTCTGTCATCGGATGGACTCCTCTACGCATCGTCATGGTGAAGCGAGAATCCAATTCAGAAACCGGTGCGGTGTACGGCATTAACGCCGTGGCGGAAGCGGTGCGCGCTCAACATGTCGAACACGTGATGATTACGCAGGGCCAGCACAGCCGCCGGGTGCAGGAAATCATCGACGCCTGCCGCAAGGCGGGAATCTCCGTGCGCTTTGCTCCGCGCGCCGCGCTCGATCGCGCCGCTGGCACGGCCCACCATCAAGACATCGTCGCGGTCTGTCCCACGCGGCGCTACGACGACCTGGAATCACTCCTGCATGTGCGCGAGAAGCCGCTGCTCGTGGTTCTGGACGGCGTGGAAGATCCGCGCAACCTCGGTGCGGTGGTGCGCACGGCGGTGGCCGCGGGCGCTGATGGTTTGGTCATCCCCGAGCGCCGCGCGGCGGGTTTGACCTCCACGGTGGCGCATGCGGCGGCGGGCGCGCTCGAACACCTCAAAGTCGCCCGGGTCACCAACCTGGTCCGCAGCTTGCTGGAACTGAAGGAACACGGCCTGTGGGTTTATGGCTTCGAGGCTGCGGGGCCAAAGTCCTATCTTGAACTCGACTACTGCGGTGGTTGTGTGCTGGTGTTGGGCGGAGAGGGTCGCGGCCTGCACCGACTGGTGCGCGAGGCCTGTGACCTCGTGGCGCAGATCCCGCTTTACGGGCCCGTCCAATCGCTCAATGTCTCCGTGGCCGCGGCCGTAGTACTCTATGAAGCCGCAAGGCAGCGGCAACGTGCCGCTGATTCTCGTCATCATACGGGAGGTGGCGGCACAGCCGCCCGATGATTGGCTATGGGGAAGAAACTCAAGCCGCGAGGGATGTATGCTCTCTTGTTGGCCCTGGTGCCCTGGGTTGCGACGACATCGCGTCCGATGCGCGCGCAGGACAGCGTGACGGGCTTGCCGCCGGTCTTCTCACCCTCTCGCCAGCCGGATGACAAGCCCGCGCCGACGGCCCCGCGACGCGCCGACATTAGGGTCCTTTCGAACCTCGTCGTGACGCCCGTCACCGTCATCGATCCCGACGGGGAATTCGTCTATGACCTCACGGAGAAAGACTTCGAGATCTTCGACAACGGGGCGCCGCAACACCTGGAGAGCTTTGAATCGGAGGCGCGGCCGGTCGGCCTGGTGATTGTCATTCAGACCAGCCGTTCTGTGGAGCCGTTACTCGAGCAGGTGCGCCCGCTCGGCTCGGTCTTCTCTTCGTTGGTGCTGGGGCCACAAGGACAAGCGGCAGTCCTCACCTTTAATGACCGCGTGCATGTGGCGCAGGATTTCTCCGACGACAGCGACCAGCTTGCCACCACGCTGCGCCGGATCGCGCCCGAGGGCGTCGGGTCGCGGCTCAATGACGCCCTGATGCGCGGCGTTGCGTTGCTCGAACGGCGCCCCAAGACCGAACGGCGAATCATCGTGGCCTTTTCCGACGGTTACGACTCCGGCAGCGAAACTGACACCAAGGAAGTCATCCGCCGCGCCACTGGTTCGGAAGTGACGATCTACGGGCTGGGTTTTAATCCCGCGCAGGGACTGCTTTCCAGGAGGCCGGAGCTTTCCGGGCCCGGGCCGCTCGACGCCAACGTGACCCGTCCGTTGCCGCCGGGCGGCGTTCCCACTCCGACCGCCTCCGCCAACGTCTACGACGCGCCGATCCCCATCGTCGATATCCTGACCGCCACGGGCGAAGTCGTCCGCTCAACCGTATTTTCAAGCCTTCTGGAATATTATGCGGGATACACGGGAGGCGTGTTCTACAAGCATTGGAAGAAGAAGGTGGTGGAGGACCAGCTCAGCCGCATCGCCACCGAGATCCACAGCCAGTACGAACTGGCGTACGTCCCCGACACACTCACCCAGGGCGGCTTTCACAAGATTGAAGTGAAAGTGCATCGGCCGCGACTGAAGGTGCGAGCGCGTGCGGGGTATTTCTACCAAGCACCCGCCACGCCGGCCGCCAGCCCCACGGCGCAGCCCTCCGACCGACCCCAGTGATTTCGCTTGCTTCGTTGTTTCCCGAGCGGCGCAAGACCCCGCAGAAATTTACTAGGGGAAGCCCTTGCGAAGGGCTTCAGTAATCCTCGTAGCTTTCCACTTCCACCCGCTTCTCCGCCTTGAGGTCGATCTCCGCGAGGTAGGGGCGCATCGCCTGCGGCGGGACTTGCAGGATCAGGACGTGCGTCGCGCCGTCGAGCCGGTAAACCACACTGAAGTAACGGTTCCGCCTACCGCCGAGGATGGGCGTTGGGTAGTCGGGCCGGATCTTCCACCGGACCTTCAGCCGTCGGACCTTCTTGCTGACGTTGGAACGATACTGCATCAAGCTGATGGAACTGTAAGGCGCGGTCACTTCTCCCTCCAGGCACTTGAACGTCAGCGCTTCGGAAGTCAGTTCCAGGTTGCCTTCGCAGCCGTCGGAAAGGTTCTCGGTGCCCGCGGCGTATTTGAATTGCGGTTTCGGGGCCTCCTGGCGGCCTGCGGCCACCCCGGCGGCGACAACTAGCAGGACCAGCAGCCCGCCCAGCACTGCCAAGTTGATTCGGATCTTCATCGACCTCGCTTCCTATGGCGCCTCATCCTTCTTTACAGGGGCGCGCACTTCTATTTTAGTTCAGATGCACGGAGAAGGGGAAGCCGCGCGCCAGGCGGTCTGAGAGCGGGAGCTATCGGCCCGCGGTATCAGCGGCGGTTTGCGCGGCGGGCCAGCTTTCCACGGGGACGTCAACATCGAGATACCACGGCACGGGCAACGTCCCCCAGCGTGCGGGTTGAAATCGCCAGCCGTCCACAATCCGGCGCGCCTTGGCGAGCAGAGGCGAGCCTGCCTCCAGGGGAAGCGAGTCCACCGCGTCGCCTTCGGGCCCCACCAGAACGCGCAGCGGCACGTGGATGGCATGTGAAGAGTCTGCGGGTTTCTCGAGCAGCTTGGGTGGATGGATCTGGCGCTTCAGATCGCGCTCGGGGGTACGCGGCATTTGCTCGGTCTGCTTGAATTGCAGCGAGAATCGGACGTCCACAAAAGTCATGAACTCCCGCGGCCCGCGGCGCTGGCCCGCCGGCTCGTACACCCAGTTGCTCACGGCTTTCAACGCCGCCAGGGCGAGGAAGGGATGTCCCGTCACCACGTGCACTTCCGAGACGTTGCCGTCTTCCCCGACCGTGACGAGCACCCGCACATTTCCCTGGATGTAGTTCATTCTCGCCAGCGCCGGGTACTCCGGTGTCGGCTGCTTGAGGATGAACCGGGTGGCTTCCTTTTTCTTCAGCACAAGCAGGTTGGGCTTTTCCGCCACGGACTGCGCGATCGCCCACCGCCCCCCCGGGCCCGCACCCGTGAGGAGCGCGACGAAAGCGAAGAAGACCCGGCGTTCGAGAGCGATCTCAGCCGTCCGATTCAAAAATCACCTGGGCGATGACGTAATCATTGCTGTGCGACAACGACACCGAAGTCCGCGTTACTCCCAGCGCGCGGGCTAGTTCTTCCGCACGCCCGGTGAGCACCAGTTCAGGTTTGCCGCTCGGCCGGTGCGTGACTTCCACATCCAGCCAGCGAACGCCTTCCCGCCAGCCCGTCCCCAGAGCCTTGAAAGCCGCTTCTTTAGCCGCAAAGCGCGCCGCGAAGCGCTCCGCCCGGTTCTTGAACTGCTCGCAATAGGCAATCTCCCGCGGCGTGTAGAGGCGCTTCGAGAACCGCTCCCCATGGCGCTCGAGAGCCTGCTCGATCCGCTCCGTTTCAGTGATGTCCACACCCGTGCCAACAATCATTTCAGCGCTTGCTGCCCTCTCCTCGCAGGCGCTCGGAAGTATTCAGGTCGCAGCCGCCGTTTCCCGCTGGGCCGCCACGCTCTCGTATCCCCGTATCGTGTAATAGATCGCCCGATCGAAGAAACGCCCCACCAGGCGTTGTAGTTCCTGCTCCTGATAGAGCTCCATCGCCGAATCCACCAGACCCCGCGTGCGGATGAACTCGCGCAGATGATACTTGGCCAGGGTCAGGGCATACACAACTTCACTCAGTCGGATCCCTTCGGCGAACCGCCTTTTGCCCAGATCCCGGTACGTGGCTTCAATGCTCTCGTCAGTCGTGTGGCCAAGCCACTGCCCCAAGTGGCGATAAACATCGTAAGTCCGGTGGTGCAGTTCGGCGTGGGAGAGCTTATGGTAGGCAGGGGTGCGCGCGTTAGTCATCAGGTCGTCGAGCAGACCGCGGGTCAACTCCTCGGCGTGGTCCTCAATTAAGCGGACTAGACGCACCGAAAGCATGACTTTCAACTGGGGCTTTAGAGCCTCAGCCCTCCGTCCCTGTGAGTGAAGTTGACCTTAACAAACCTTGGAGCAAAATTCAATGCCGCCGTGTCCCGTGGCCTCCCCGGCCCCGTGCTATAGTGGCGGGTTGGCAGGCCGCCCCTTCCAGATCGTCTCCCGCGCAGGATTGAGTTGGCTCGAGTGTTCCACGCTGGCTCGGGTCCCGTGGCTGCTGCACGCTTTCAGTACGCGGCGCGGCGGGGTGAGCCGAGGGAGCGCATCCGGCCTGAACCTCGGCTTCATCGCGGCGGACCGCCGCCCAAACGTCGAAGAGAACCGCCGCCGCTTCTTCGCTCGCCTCGGCGCGGAGGATTTCTCGCTTGCCACGGTGCGGCAAATTCACTCGGCCCAGGTCTACCAGGCGGCGCGCCACAAGTCGGGCAAGCTGGCCTACTTCGCGGCCGGAAGTCCCGTGCCCCAGCCTTCGTTCCATGATGCCCCGGCAGGCGACGCTCTCTTGACCGACCAACCGGGAATCCTGCTCTCCATGCGGACGGCGGACTGCATCCCCACTTTGCTCGTCGACCCGGAGCGCC
>JAIQGB010000324.1 GCA_020072905.1 Terriglobia bacterium
GCGCGTGGCGTGGCGGAAAAGCTGGGTGGGACGGTGGTCGTCAAAGCGCAGATTCACGCCGGCGGCCGCGGCAAAGCGGGCGGCGTCAAGCTGGCGCGCAACCCGAAGGAAGCGGAAAGTCTCGCGCACGAGATGCTCGGGAAGAAAATCGTGACGCCGCAGACCGGCCCCGAAGGCCGCGTGGTGCGGCGCGTTCTGATCGAAGAGGGGCTCGACATTGCGCGAGAGCTCTATCTCGGCCTGGTCATCGACCGCGCTGCGGCGCGGCCCGTGGTGATGGCCTCGAGCGAAGGCGGCGTGGAAATCGAAGTGGTGGCTGCCGAGCACCCCGAAAAGATCTTGAAGGAATACATCGACCCCGCCGTGGGGTTTCAGTCCTTCCAGGCACGGAAGCTGGCCTTCGGCCTGGGGCTCGACGCCACGCTGGTGAACGAAGCCACGCGCTTTTTCTCCGCGCTCTACCGGGCGTTCGAGGCGACGGACGCTTCGCTGGCGGAGATCAACCCGCTGGTCGTCACGCGCGAACCGTCACAAAGACATCCGCGAGCTGCGCGACCTCGACGAAGAAGATCCTCTGGAGGTCCGGGCCTCCAATTACAACCTGAATTATATCCGCCTGGAAGGTACTGTGGGCTGCATGGTAAATGGCGCGGGGCTTGCCATGGCCACGATGGACTTGATTCAGTACGCCGGCGGCAGTCCCGCCAACTTTCTCGACGTTGTCGGCGGCGCAAACGAAGAGCAGGTCCGGCGCGGCTTCGAGATTATCCTGAGCGATCCCCACGTGCGCGCCGTACTCGTCAACATTTTCGGTGGCATCATGCGCTGCGATATTGTCGCCAACGGCGTCGTCGCCGCCGCGTCGCCGCCGCGCGCAGCCTGGGCGTGAAGGTCCCGATCGTCGTGCGCCTGGAAGGCACGAACGTCGAGCTCGGCCAGCAAATTCTGCGCGAGTCCGGCCTGAACTTCACCGTCGCCAGCGGCATGAAAGACGCGGCGGAAAAGGTTGTCACGCTCGCCGGAAATTGAAGATTGAGCGATTGAGTGATTGAGCGAATGAAGAGCAAATTCTTTTGCGGATTTCAGAATTCACTCAATCGCTAAATCACTAAATCTCTCAATGAATCAATCTTATGTCCGTTCTCGTTAACGAAAAAACACGCTTGTTAGTGCAGGGCATCACGGGCCGGGAGGGGACGTTCCACACGCAGCAGGCGGTCGCCTACGGGACCAAAGTCGTCGCGGGCGTCACGCCGGGCAAGGGCGGCACGAGCGTGGACGGCATTCCGGTGTTTAACACTGTCCGCGAGGCGCGTGAGCAGACGGGCGCGAACGCCTCGGTGGTTTTCGTTCCGCCGGCCTTCGCCGCCGACGCCGTTATGGAGGCTGCTGACGCGGGCCTGCCGCTCGTGGTCGCCATCACCGAGGGAATTCCTACCCTCGACATGATCCGCGTGACGGAATTCCTGCGCGAAAGGCCCACGCGATTGATCGGCCCGAACTGTCCGGGAATCATCTCGCCCGGCAAGTGCAAGATCGGAATTATGCCAGGAAGTATCCACTTGCCAGGACACGTCGGCGTCGTCTCGCGCAGCGGAACGCTCACCTACGAAGCGGTGGGGCAATTGACGGCGCTGCGCATCGGGCAGTCCACCTGCATCGGCATCGGTGGCGACCCGATTATCGGCACGAACTTTGTCGATGCACTGCGCCTCTTCAACGAAGATCCCGACACGCACGGCATCGTGATCATCGGCGAGATCGGCGGCACGGCGGAAGAAGAAGCTGCGACGTACATCAAAACGAACGTCAGGAAGCCCGTGGTGGGTTTCATCGCCGGGCGTACGGCGCCGCCCGGCCGCCGCATGGGGCACGCTGGCGCGATCATTTCCGGCGGCAAAGGCACCGCGCCCGACAAGATCGCGGCGCTCCAGGCCGCGGGCGTGGCCGTGGCCGAAAGCCCGGCGCTGATCGGCGACGTCATGGCCCGCACGCAAAAGTAGAGGCGGGGCTTGCCCCGCCCAGCCAAGGCGATGCACGCATCGCCCGGACAAGAGGCGTCATGCCGATTGAACGTACTCTGACGATCATCAAACCTGACGCGGTCGCCGCCCGCCACATCGGAGACATCATCAAGATTTTCGAGGCGAACCAATTCACGATCGTCGCCGCGCGCCTCGTCCACCTCACCAAGGAAGAGGCCGAAGGTTTTTACGCCGTGCATCGCGGCAAAGGTTTCTTCGAGAGTCTCACCCGTTTCATGAGTTCCGGCAGCGCTCTGGTGATGGTGTTGGAAGGTGAGAACGCCATCGCCCGCCTGCGTGAGGTAATGGGAGCAACCAATCCTGCCCATGCCGCGCCCGGCACCCTTCGCAAAATCTACGCGGAAAGCATCGAGCGCAACGCCGTGCACGGCTCCGACGCGCCCGACACCGCCGCCTACGAAATCGGCTACTTCTTCCCCGGGATAGAACTCGTCTAGCGCGGATCAACACTTCTGGCCCGCTTTTTGGGGGTGGGAGTCGGAATGCAGGTCTGTGCGACGGGCTTGACAACGGATGTTCCTCGCGCCAAGGTGATAAGAACGAGGGCAGGAGGACGGCGCGGTGGAAGTGAACGTTTCCTTGCAGGTCGGGAAATTCCTGGTCATCGTCGGCGTCGTGTTGGTCGCTGCGGGACTTCTGTTGATGGCGGGTGCGAAGTTCAATTTCTGGGGGCTCGGCAGTCTTCCCGGTGATGTCGCCTACAAAGGCAAAAACGTGTCGTTCTACTTCCCCATCGTCACGTGCCTGGTGGTGAGCGCCGGGCTAACGCTGCTGTTTTGGCTGATTTCGCTCTTCAGACGATGATCCGTCCGCTATCCCTCGTCGGTTTACGTTTGCCGCCGGCGGACAGCGAACCACTGGCCCGGCTCCCTTATTCTGACTTCTGGCTTCTGAATTCATGTCTCAAAGCCTGCTGAATTTCGTTCCTGAACGTAAGATCTTCACCGTCTCCGAACTGAGCCAGGAGATCAAGAATCTCCTCGAGAAACGCTTCCCGGACGTCTGGGTCACCGGCGAAGTGTCAAACTTCCGCGGCGCCACATCAGGTCATCTTTACTTCACGCTCAAGGATGCCAGTGCCCAGATCCGCGCCGTCTGCTTCCGCAACCAGGCGCGCTACCTCAAATTCAAGCCGCAGGATGGAATCTCGGTCATCGCCCGCGGCCACCTGAGCGTTTACGAAGCCCGCGGTGAGTATCAGCTTTATGTGGATTATCTCGAGCCCGCGGGAATCGGCGCGCTGCAACTCGCCTTCGAGCAACTGAAGCAGAAACTGGCCGCCGAGGGATTGTTCGATCCGGCGCGGAAAAAGCCGCTGCCTGTGCTGCCGCGCGCCGTGGGCGTTGTGACTTCACCGACCGGCGCCGTGATTCGCGACATCCTTCGAGTTCTCCGGCGCCGCTTCCGCAACATGAACGTCGCGCTCTATCCGGTCAGAGTGCAGGGCGAAGGCGCGGCGGAGGAAGTCGCCGAAGGGATCGAGTATTTCAATGGGCATCCGATCGTGGATGTGCTGATCGTGGCGCGCGGCGGCGGGTCAATCGAAGACTTGTGGGCCTTCAACGAGGAGATGGTGGCGCGCGCCATCGCGGCCTCCAAGGTTCCGGTGATCTCCGCCGTGGGGCACGAGACCGATTTCACCATCGCGGATTTTGTCGCTGACCTGCGCGCGCCCACGCCGTCGGCCGCGGCGGAACTGGTGGTGCATCGCAAGCAGGATTTTGTGGACGAACTTCGCGAGCGCGCCCGACACATGAGTCAGGCCGTGCGCCTGAAGCTTTCTGAAGCTCGTGAGGCTCTAACCCTGCTGCGGATGCATCAGGTCTTCCAAGCCATGCGGACGCGCATCGGCGAGCGCGCGCAGCGCGTGGATGACGACGTCGTCGAGCTCGCGCGCCTGATGCGCCAGAAACTGCATGAAAGCCGTCATGCCTGGCTCGAGGTTTCGGCGGGGATTGTACGCTACGACTTCCGGCGGCTGCTCAACCTGAAGCGCGCCTCGCTTGCGGAGCGCGACCGGAGATTCGAGAATGAATTCGGAAGATACCTGCTCGACCGGCGCAACCGCCTGGTTCAGGTCGAGTCAGTTCTGAAGGAACGCAGCCCGCTGACCATCCTCAATCGCGGCTATTCGATCACCCGCGACGCCCAAGGCCACATCGTTCGCGACGCCGCCCAGGTCGCCGTCGGCGACGACCTCTCCATCCGCCTCGCCCGCGGGCAGCTTGGGGCCACAGTCAGGAACAAAGAAATGTAGGAAATGGCGCTGCCTCTATGCTACTTAGCATGGGTATGAAAAGGAGTTCCCTTCAATTCGGAAACGGAGGTGAGCAATGGCAAAATTCTCTGTGCCGAACGCACAGGATCGGGACGAAGCCGAGAGAGTGTGGAAATCGACGAGAAAGTTCATGGAAGAGCAAGGCCATGTTACGAGTGGTCGCAGGATTCGTAAGATCAAGTACACCCACAACGGCAAGGGCTGTGCTGACGAAATTGGTGGAACCGACCGTTACGGGAGAGAGACGGTTCTTGTCATCCTTGAAGCAGAGTCAGTCTATTTGTGCTGTACCGCCAATCGTGGTGTCCTTCGAGGAGAACCCATCCTCGTTGGGAAGCGATTTGATACATTCGCCGAGGAGTTTGAACCAGACGAACAATAGGAACACGCTATCCGCCTATCGACCGCAGCCGCGTGCCCCAGCCGGGAGCTGGACCTGTAGCGTCCCCGTCGGGCTGATACCATGAAGATTCAAACCAAAACCTGCATCAAGTGCAAGGTGGAGAAGCCGGTTGGAGAGTTTCCGAAGAATGTGAGGATTCCAGGAGGGTATCATTATTACTGCAAAACCTGCATGAATGCCTACATTAAGGCATACCAGCAAACGGGGAAAGGGGAGGAATCGGTTCGGCGCGCGGCCGAAAAACAACGGACTACGGGCTATTTCAGATTTGGAAAAGGCGCAATCCACATTCTGAAGCAAGGCGCAATCAAGCGCGGCATACCGTTTTTGATATCAGCAGATGAACTGGGAACGTGGTGGAAATCTGTTCCTGATACTTGCGCATATTGCGGGATTTCAATAGACCAGTACAGACACCTACGAGATAGAATCCCCAAATATACTGGGACGAATTATGACATTCTCAAGTTCAGGAGACTTTTCAGGTCACCCAAGCATGCGGCAATCAACTGGATGACGATTGATAGAAAAGATAACTCAAGAGGGTATGAGCTTACCAACATGCTCAAGGCCTGTTGGATATGCAACGGCATTAAGGGAAGTCTGTTGACGTGGGAGGACGTGACCCTAATTGCGTACGGGATTATACAGAAACTGACCCGCGATTTGGAAAAGGAGAAGGACGCGTAGCCACCCTTGTTCCATTCACATGCGTGGGCTTACGTCGAACCTTGTTGAGCAGCGGCGAGGCTCCAAAACTGGTCTTGCGCTACAGCTTGTAGCCGATCTTCCTCAGGAATTCCTTCCGCCACTTGATGTCCGCGTCGGTTTCGAGGCCTTGGGTTTTCACGCCGTCGATGACGCCGAGGATGCCGCGGCCCTGGTCGCTCTCGGCGATGATGACTTCGACGGAATTCGCTGTGGCGCAGAAGACCTGGCAGACTTCGGGGACATTCTTGATGGTGTTGAGGATGTTGACGGGGAATCCGCCCTCCATGAAGATGATGAACGCGTGTCCGCAAGCGAGGGCGAGGGCGTTTTTCTGCGCGAGTGTGATGAGCTTCTGATCGTTTCCGGCATAACGAACGAGCGCTGGCCCGGAGGATTCGCAGAAGCCAATCCCAAACTTCATCCCCGGCAC
>JAIQGB010000325.1 GCA_020072905.1 Terriglobia bacterium
GATGTCGCCGCTTGGTATCGCCGGCTCGGCGATCTGGGTTCGAGTGACGCAGTTCTCGAGGCGGCTCTCAAGGATTTCCCCGTCCAGGCGAGCTCCCCGCTGGTCTACTATTACCTCGCCTCGAATGCGCGTGCGGAAGGCAAATCATCCGAGGCGCAGCAATACGCGAGCCAAGCGGCGTCTGCGTCCTACGAAAAAGTCTTCCCGCACCGGATTGTGGACGCGCTGGTGCTCGACGAGGCCATCAAGGCCAATCCACTCGATGCGCACGCCCACTATTTTCTGGGCAATTTTCTCTTCGCGCGCGGCCGCTACGACGATGCTTCGCGGTTGTGGTTCCAGGCGCTCGGGCAGGGATTTGAGTATTCGGTTCTCTACCGCAACCTCGGCGTCTACGCCTGGCGCGTGAAGAAGGATCTCGAGGGGGCAGCAGGTTTTTACGAGAAGGCGGTCGAGCTCACGCCCGGCGAATACCGGCTTTACGTGGACCTCGACGAAATCTACGCGCAACTCGGCGACTCCGCGCGCCGCGAAAAACTGTTCGCTCAAGCGCCCGCCGCGGTACTCGATCGCGACACCGTGCGCGTGCGTCGTGCGCTGCTCGCCGTTCAGCAAAAACAGTTCGGCCAGGCGCTCGGCATGTTGGAAGGTCACCACTTCAAGCCCTGGGAAGGGGGCGAGATCGTTCGCCAGGTCTACGTCGCCTGCAACTTGGAACAGGGCAGAACCGCGTTGGCAACAGGAAAAGCCAATGAAGCGGAGGCGGCTTTCCGGCGAGCCGCCCAGTACCCCGAGAACCTTGGCGTGGGCAAGCCTAACGAGCCTCACGACGAGGCTGCCTTCTTCTGGTTGGGTGAGGCGCTCCAGGCCGCCGGCAACTCGGATGCCGCGCGCGTGGCGTGGGGGCAGGCCGCGGGCGAGAGCAAGGGAGCGCCGGCAGTGTCGGAAGCCTTTCGGGCCATGGCCCTCAAGCGGCTGGGACGCACAGAGGAGGCGGACAAGACCTTGGATGAACTCGTCCAGGCGGCAGGCAAAGAAAAACCGACCGCTCATGAACTCTACGTGGCCGGTCTGGCGGAATCATTCCGCGGCCGCAAAGATGAGGCACAGGCCGACTTCCGAAAGGCGCTCGACCTCGACCCGACCTATTGGCCGGCGCGAATTGAGTTGGAACGGGAGAGGTAGACGCCGGTCAACTCGGCCCGCGGGTTGAGGCTTTCGTGTTCCGGTGGGAGGGTAGCCTTTTTGCGAAAGCGTACGGCGTTTTGGTGACGCTTTATCCCAGCTTTGTGTAATGCCGGCGCCTTCTTCGCGCCTTCAAAAGCCCGCCCCGTCACTCGCGCTTCAGACGCAGAAGATTTCCGGCGTACTTGTCGGGCCGTCCAAGTGCCCGACCAGCCGCTTTTCGAGCGCGCCGCGCACGGTGCCAAGATTCTTCCGCAGCGCTTCCTTCTCCACCGGATCAAGCGGTTTGAAGGTCCGCGCGATGTCGATATTCTGGTCGATGTGCTCGACGTGGGGCATGCCAATCACCGCCGTCGTGACCGGCAGGCTCATGGAGTAGCGCAGAAGCTGATCGATGCTCGCCTTGTTCTCGCCGGTCCCCACCAGGAATTCCTGCCCGGTCACCTTCATGGCGATGATGCCGAGGTTTTTCTTATTGGCGGCGGGCAGCGCCAGTTCCTCAAAGCGGCCGTTGCGGGAGGCATTGAGCGCCATCTGCACGCAGTTCAGGTCGTGCCGCGCGATGGCCTGCGCCATCACCTCGCCGTCCGTGTGGCTGGTCATGCCGATGAAGCGCGTCATCTTCTGCTCGCGTACTTCGAGTAATCCCTTCAGCGCTCCGTCCGCGGCCTCGATTTTGGCGAGGTCGTCGGCGTGGCCGAGGCTGTGGAGGTGCACAAGGTCCACGTGATCCACTTGCAGGCGCTTCAGGCTGCCTTCGAAGCGCCGCATGAACTCATCGCGCGTGCGGTCGGGAATCTTGGTGGCAAGGAAAACCTCCTTGCGGCGCGTGGCCATAACTTTGCCGACGCGCGTTTCGCTCTTCCCGTCGCCGTAAGCGTACGCCGTGTCAAGGTAATCGATTCCCAGATCGATCGCGTGGTTCAGGGCGGCGAGCGCTTTTTCTTCATCCTCATACATCAGAAAGCGGCTTCCGCATCCGAAGGCGAGTATGGAGACGCTCGCTTCCGTGCGGCCGAGCGTGCGATGCGGGAGGGGAGAAGCTGCGGCGGGCGTGGCTCGCGCCACCTCCGCGAGCAGCGGCAGGCTTGCTCCGGCGGCGGTTCCAAGGGCCAACTTCTCCAGGAATTTTCGTCGTGTAACGTCTTGGCTCATAGCGCCTCCTTGTGCGGGTTTGCCCGCCCCGACGCGGGCGGTCTTGGCTAATTTGTCTTGGCGGGCCGGAGGTAGCTGCCCGGCTCGCAGCCGGCATCGCTCGAACTCAGCCGGACGTCGTCGAAATCTCCCGTCTCGTCAAACGATCCAATCCCGATCTCGCCGCAGGTAAACGTGCGGTCGATGACGCTGAACAACGGTTCCTTGCGGCCGTCAGCGAAGACCTCGATCGATCCTGAAGGAACATCCCGCCGGACGCGCACCGTGTGCCACTCGCGGTCAGGGAGCGCAGGATCAGCCTCTGTGCCCGCGAGGCGTTTGCGCGGCTCGCCGTTGACGATGAAGATGCCGTTGTGGACCGGCTGCGCGGTTCCGCGGTCGGAGGAGAGATGGGCGTAATAGAAGTGCAGCGTGTCCACGTAATTGAAGACCACGATCATGGAGGTTCCCTCGCGCCGGATGCGAGTCTCGAAAGCAAAGCTGCCCACGGCGGCCTTCTTGAGCCGCGCGAACTGCAGCGGGCGGCGAGGAACACCCGGCTCGCGGTTGCGCTTCATGTGCAGGTAATGATTCGGCCCTTCGGCGAGGATCACCCAGTCCTCGGGGTAGGGAAACTGCCAGTTGGAGAGGTCGCCCCTTTCGAAATCGGTGTGGAACTCAACGCTGCGCAGAACAGCCTTTGCGACGGACGCGAGCAGGAGACCCGCCGCCACAATGCCCATACCGATCAACGCACGCTTTGCGGTTTGCTGCATCACCGAATACGTCACCACTGAACCCTGCCCGTCCTTGGATTCGGCCCGGCGATTATACCGCTTCTCTGAAGTCTCTGGCGCGCCATCCTTTTGTGGGTGTAGGGTTTATTTGGCAGGAATGTAGGGTTTATCTGGCAGGAACGAGGGTTTATTTGGCAGTAAAAACGAGGAAAAGAGAGACACAACGAAGGCGGAACAGGGAGGAAAGAGCAAAGTCGAGATTAGGTGGTGCGGCGCGCTCGTGCGCGCGGGACTCTTCCTTCCAAGATAGCGGAGATCTCCAGCCAGCCCTTTAGATTCGCGGTACTCACAGAGAGTGATTTAGCAGCAACTGCCACGTTGCCCCGACATGCCTTAATCGTCTTGTGAACGATTGCCGCCCCGATCTCCCGGAGCGGAGTACCCAAGGGGAAATGGTAAACCATGCATTGTCGGTTAAGTTTCCTCACTCATCCTCTAAGTCTCAGAGCGCGCCGTCTAGGACCGCGCGCTTGAAGGCGCGAACGACGCGGCTGGCAAAAACTTCGCCATTCTCTCCCGGCTGCTGGTAGATCGGTCCCACGTTGACCGTGATCGACCGACCGCTTGCGCGATTCTCGCCTTGCGGCGCCATTCCAGCGAACGCCCCCACCGGTCCTCCGGCTGCAAATCTAGGCAAGTTGGAGAGGAACCCCCGGCCTAGGATCTCGACTTGCCGGGAATTCAAAACCCATTCGTCGGGATGGAGGATCGCGGGAATCCCGCCGCCGGGAAGTTGAAAACCATTCGAGAGTACAGGCCCTCCAGATAAGAATTCCGGCAGGGTCAACCCCGCGATGTTCGCCGTTGTCGCCTCGCGCTGTTTCTCCAACTCTTCTAGCGCGCGGACTTCATCCTGGATTACTCTGGTGAGATTCTGTGCGCCCTGCTCGCCCCACCGTCCTAGGCCAGCGCCCAGCAGTTTCTGGCGGCCCTGGTCAATGAGCGTCTGCATCCCTTGCAGCGCCGAATCATAATCAACCTGGTGTTGATAGAACTGCTTATAGAGGTCATCGGCAGCAAACTCGAATCCCTGTTCTAGCCCTGCGGCTTTTTCCTTCGCCCTGCCCCGACCGAACATCCCCAGGATCGCGCCGACGACCGCGCCGAGAATCCCGCCGGAGGCCAGGTATCCACCCGCCGCACCTTCCAGAGGGTTTCCGGTGTTGTAGGCTTGACTGAGTAGTGTCCCACCCAGCATTCCCTTGGTCAGGGCAAGAGTGAAGATGCTTTGCGGCGTCAGAGCGCCAAATGCCGCATTGCCGAAGATCCCGGAAGTCGCCCCGCCCAGCGCCTTGGGGATCGCGCCTCCGGTCAAGACCTGGCTGCCGGAAATGAGCGGCGCTGCCGCGCCAAAGGCGCTGATTGCCCCGGCATCGAGCCCGCCACTGACACCCTGAATCGTTCCACCGCCCGGCAAACTCAGCGCAGATCCGCCGCCCCCAAAGGCCAGTGCGGAGGTGAGAGCGCCAGATCCGCCCCCGCCGCCGCCGATTCCGAAGACGCCAGCCAAAAGCGAACCCAGGATGCCTCCGCCGCCCGGCCCGGCGCCCGACATCTGTTTGATTCCTGTCAGCCAGCTCGCTAGCATTTGGCTAACCCATTTTGTGAGTGAGCCCAGGCTCTGCATCAGGAACTGGTGCAAAACGTCGGAGACAGAGCGCGCGGTTAGAAACACGCGGTCAATGAAAGACTCGATTGACTGTGCGGTCTTCTCATAGACCTCTTTCGCTTTCCGCGCCGATTCCTGCTGGATTTCGATTTGCGCCTGTTGCGCCTCCACCTGGTCTTTGATGGCGGCCGTCACGTCATGCAAGCCCGCGACACGTATCGCCGCGTCCGCATCCGATTTAGCTGCTAACAGGTCTTCTGCCGCCTTCTCTTGCTCTTGCAGGTTATGGAGAGCTTGGAGCGCGCCGCTGGAGGCGCTGAGTTGCACGGCGAGCTGCTGTTGATGCGTCGCGAAAGTCTTCGCCGCTTCGGCGGCGCGCTTGGCGCTTTCCGCATACT
>JAIQGB010000326.1 GCA_020072905.1 Terriglobia bacterium
CCCGCTTGGCTACAGGATTGCGAAGAAAACAATGGAAGAGCCTGGTTTGCTCAAAAAAGGGCGGCCAGATTAACGATAACAAGTTGGAACTTGGAGATGGACGCCACATGGAAAAACTCGAAGTTGGGTGACGCAAAGCCTGAACGTGTGCGGTGTGCCGAATCAACCGTTTCGTTTCCCACGGGAACGATGACGGGTTGACGGTGCTAGCCGCCTAAGGCGGAGCTTTGCCTAGTTTCTAGTTTCTCTGTGGGCGTCCATCTTCGGAACCGGGAGGTTCCGGATCGTTAATCTGGCCGCCCCTTTTTGTTTGGGACCTGAGAGCGGCCAATCGGCCTGATGGCCGACAGCGGAAACGCTGAAAGGGTCTTTGGCAAGGCGACCGCCAGCAAAGCGGCCTTACGTATCGGGCCGTAAAGAAGAAGTGAGCTGGCCGAGCTAGCGGGAATGGGGGCGATGCCGAGGTCATCGCCACGCCAACGCGCACCCCAAACTCCGAATAGCACCACCGCCAGAAGACGGCGGGACGCACGTCCTGTTGACTCTCGAGTCAGTCGGGCTCACACCCGACACGGCGTATACGCGGACAGGACGCGAACCGCGGCTGCTTGACCGCAGCCACCGAGCCCCGCCGGGATCAATGGCACAGGCGCACACGTCGCGCGCTCAAGCGCGATGCGACCTGAAACTCCGCCGCGGCCGACGCTCCAACCATGAGCAAAGCCGACAACAACCCAAAAAAATAAGACAAGGAAACAGCATGAAGCTTTCATGCCGACTCTTCTCCGTCCTGGCAATCATTGCCGTGCTTGCCGCAAGCATCGCAACTTTTGCTGAGCCGTCCACCCCACCCACCACCCAAACACCAAACCTGATTGTCTACGCCCGAACCGATCTTGCCAACCAAGGCGCGCCGACGCTCGATCTCTTGGACCTCGAACGCTATTTCGTCCAGACCCTAACCGCTCGTGCCATCAGTGCGAATGTCGTGCCCTCATCGACGGCACGGATCCCTGCCCAACCCGCCCTAGACTATTTCGACTTGGAAGTGTCCGTCGATGCCATGCAGGCTGCGGAACGCGCAGCATGGAATGAGGAATTGAAGCGCTATGACGGCGACCGCATCTTCAACGTCGAACTCTCAATCAGCGTTAAGCAGCTTCGCACGGGTAAGCTTCTCGGACTTGTGCGCAGTCAGCGCACGTATCACTTCAGAAATTACGATGAGGCGCAAGAACTTGCTCCCAAACGCGCGACGATCTACGCTGCCGCGGATCAGCTGGTAGATAATTTCTTGCAGGCATCGACGGCGGGTCGTTTCGGAAAACAGCTGAGTTCTCTCAAACCTCCTCCGCCACAGAGTCCGCCGCGAGGTCCGGCGCTCCCTGGGCTTGTACTGCCGCAATGGGCGTATCGCCGTTGGACGGCATTTCTCGGCGGCGCGTTTTCCCTTCTGTTGCTGATGCTGCTCGTCGCGGTTTTCACGAGAACCCCGAAAGGGAGCTCGGCACCGGTTTCGCGCGCCACAGTTATCCCTGCGCCCCCTCGAAAGCCGAAGCCAGACTACGCGGCGTGGGACGCAGAGCTTACGAGCGCGTTCGCCCTCGCGCTCAAAACTGACACCTTCTCTGAACCCGCCTGCCAGGCCGCGGCAGCGGCAAGTCATGATGCCATCCTAGCCACTCACTCACACATCGAGGCCAAAGAAGCTGAACGCCAACTCACGGCCAAGCGGCGCGAAGCCCATTATGAAGAGCTTGCGACGCGCGCGGCAGCCAGCTCCGGCCTCGATATGAATCAGGTCATCGACATCCTTCGCAAAGCGGATGCCTGGGAATTCCGCGTTCTCCAAGCGGCGAAGAAGCTTGCCGTGGAGGTGTCCAAATGAACGACCCAAAGAAGGTCTGGATCGATCCCAAGGACTGCGGTCTCCCCGCGGTTGAGGCCGCAGAGCGAAAACGCAGGGAAGCTGAGGATCGCAAACGCAAGGAAGAAACAGAACGGCAACAAAGGGAACTGGAACGGCAACGGAAAGAGGAGGCCATGAGACGCCAGGCAGAAGAGGAGCAGGCGAGAACGCAGGCGCTGACCAAACAGCCAAAGCCTGAATTTCTCCCGCCCTCCCCAGAGGGCCTCGTCCTTTCGTCGGCAACATCCAAAAGCTTGACCCTTCCGGCGTTCGATTGTGAGGCCCTCGCGCTTCCAGACCTCACCAGGCTTGAACGCCAAATAAGGGATGCCGCCGATACGCTCGACCTCTCGCTACCCGAAGGGTTCCTTGATCGGTGGTTCGGCCGTCCCAACCACCGGATCGCAGTTAAAACCGAGCGCGGCGAGCTCCTAGCCGGCTACATCTCGGCTTGCAGCGCCATTCTCGAGGAAGCGCGAAAAGCCATGGAAACGGAAGGCGCTCTGCAGCGCGCCAAGCACCAGATTTACATCGAACGCCTCGTCGCTCAGCGCACCGCGATGCAGGAGTACTACAAGCTTGAGCTCGCTCGCCGGCAGGTGCTCCGCCAAGATGCCGTCGAAGACGCAAAAGCCAAATTCGAAGTCGAGCAGTATGCTGCCAATGCCGAGATCACGCGTCGCTCCGCGCTCCCGCCCGCGCCGATAACCCCGCCAGTCGACGAAGCCACCCGCAAAAGGGAGGCGACTCGCCGCAGCCGTCAAGAACAAATCGACATGCACTTGGAGGAACAGGAAGAATGGGCCGCGGCCTCGGAAGAGAGCGTCGCGCGCGCCAGAACCCGGTGCATCGAGATCTACTGTGAACTCAACGCGCGCGACGGAGACAAGCGCGCCCGCATCCAGCGCGTACTGGATCATTACAACCTCGACGCTTCGATCCTGCCAGTTGCGATTGAAGAGTTGATGATCCGTGCCTATGAGGAGGTACAAGAATGAGCATCCACGACGAATCGTCTCTCCGCACCCGCGCATTCCTAAACCGCGAGCTTTTCCTCGGCCGCGGCAAACACACCGGGCGGCTGTGGTACCTTGCGCCCGATAAATACAACTTGACGCACCTGCACGTGATCGGTGCGCCGGGATACGGAAAATCCTTCTACACCGAGCATCTAGTGCGGAGCTTCACGGACCTCCGTATTCCCGCAAGCCTCATCGACCCGCACGGCGATCAGGCCAAGAACTACTACCAATACCTCGTCCGAAACCCGCGGCTCTGGCGGGAGCAAAAGATCCTCCGTTTTGCTCCGGGCGCAGCGTCGAACAACCTCGGATTCAACCCGTTCGACTGCAATCTGCCCGACGCGGAGGTTGCCAGTCTCGTGCTCGAAGCGTTCATGAAGGTGTGGGGCGAAGCGACCTTCAACGAAACGCCGAGGCTCGAACGGATACTCCGCGCCATGTTCCACATGTTCGCGGCCAACAACGTCCCGCTCACCCAGGCCTACCAATTCCTCCTCGTCGGCAATCGCGCCTTCCGGGCGGGGCTGCTGCCGGCGGTGGATGATGAAAGGGTCCGCCAGAACTGGGGTGAGATCGAACAACTCCCCAAATCGGAGAAGCTCGATCGCTTCGAGAGTTCCTGGAACCGCCTACAGCGTTTCCTTGCGCTGCCCGCGGTAGCTGAGCTCTTTGCGGCAGAAGGCCGCGGCCTCCGCTTCCCGGATATGCTCGAGCGCGGCGAAATCCTCGTCGCCGACCTGTCGGGCCTCAGCACGAAAGAAGCGCAGTCGCTCGTCGGCACGATGATGGTGAACGCCTTGTACTATGCGGCGAAGCTTCGGCCCGAGCCGCGGCGGTCGTGCGTCATCGCGATCGATGAGTTCCCGAAGTTCGTCACGACGACCATCGCCGAGTCCCTCGACGAACTGCGCAAATTCGGCGTGCGGTTCATCCTCGCGCATCAGCACCTTTCGCAGCTCACGCCCCAGCTCAGGGGTGCGCTCATGGGCGACGCGAAAATCAAAGTGGTCTTCGGCGGCCTTGCGCGCGAAGATGCGGAGATCCTCGCCCGGGAGCTTTTCACCGGTGAGGTGCGCGGTGACCACATCAAGCACATTGCCCGCCAGACGAAGTTTCGGCCGGTGCTGGAAGAACGCGAAGTCGAGGGTTGGTCGGAGACGGGGAGCGAAAGCGACTCCGAATCCGACGGGTGGTCGGATGGCTACTCGCACGGGAGCTCCGCGAGCGAAACGGGCTCGCGGAGCGAGCGCGAGATCGATGGCGAGACTGACGGGACCGACGCGACGGTGACCAACGCCTTATCGTCGGGCTCCTCGTCCACATCGACGAGCGCGCGATCCGTGGCCCGGACAAGAGGCTCGTCGCGCGCCCGGGGCTATTCCCGGTCCTCAACCTTCGTGACGAACCACGATGAGTTTTGCGAGGAAACAGGCAGACAGTACTGGTCGCTCGAAGAGCAGTGGGAGAAGCTCGTAGCGCGGCTCATGAAACTTGATCGCAGGGAGGCGATCGTCAAGGTGTTCAATCGCCGCGCATTTGATATCGAAACGCCCGAAATCCGCAAGCTCCCCGCGCTTTCGATATCACGAAAGCGGAAGCCCAAACCAGGATCCGAGCGCCCGTCCGCGCCGCCGTCCAAAGACGACGGGGCCTCGCCCGACGGCCCGCCGGAGGATTTTCGCGAATGACGAACAGCGTGGCAATCCGTCATCCGCGCTTCAAGCGCGCGCCGTCTATGCACGAGTGTGCCTTGACCTCGCGGGATCTCGACATTCTTGCGTGCGTCGAGTCCTACCGCCTCTTGTCATCCGAGCACCTGCAGGCGCTGATCCCGGGCAGCGCCCAGGGGCTCCTCCGGCGTCTTCAAAAACTCTTTCACGCCGGTTACCTTGACCGCCTCCTGCCGCGTCGCGTCGCGGCGGGTGGCAGCGCGCGGATGGTGTATGCCATCACGAATCGCGGTATCCGCGCGCTCGCGGAGCACGGGAGACTCGAAGACCCGAGTCAAACCGACTGGAACGCGAATAACCGGTCGCTCCATGACCTCTCGATCCGCCATGCGCTCCTGGTCAGTCAGGTACGGGCGGTCATGGAGCTCGCCGCGGCAACGCGGTCGAACCTGCGGCTGCTCTTTTGGAGAGAGGGCCATGATTTGCAGGATGCGGTGGAAGTATCCCTCCC
>JAIQGB010000327.1 GCA_020072905.1 Terriglobia bacterium
GCGGTGACCAACAAACTCGACTTTGACCAAATGGTTTTCAGCAAACAGCGAAAATACAATGCGGTAATCACCCGCAACCCGGAGGGGATAGCGGCTCGTGGATCCCTTCAATTTCTTACACCCGGCCGGGAAAGGATTTTCAGATAGTTTAACGATCTCTTTCAGCACAACAACTCGGATGGCTGGGGCAACCGGGCAATATCTCTCTCGACTGAACTGCGATAGCTAATCGCCCAGCTCCTGCTTGTACTTTTTCAGGAGCTTGCTGATCGGAGAGGTGGGTTCATCCTTGCGCGCGTCGCAAACCAGGTTCAAGGCTTCATCTTCGCTGAGCGGGTTCTTCGCGTATGGCCTTCTGGCACGATTGATGACGGCCCAAACGCCGGGAACTTCGGCCAGCCTGGCCATTTGGGGAAAGGGATGCAGACTTTCGCTAACGGCCGGGACAGGGTTCTTGACCCTTGGTAGCTTGGGGTGCGAGCTTTTTGGACGTTTCTTCACGGCGGTATTTTAACCCGGCTGGTCCGTACACCTCAACCTGAGAATGATGCGCGCGGCGACCGCCCACCTGCTACCTAAGTCGTTGTAGCCGCGGCTGGCGCCGCGCAACATCAAATAGAAGGCGTTTGACAAAGCGCGGACGGAACCACAGAATGGCAAGTCCAGCCGCCGGCAGGGCAACCCGGGAGCAAACATGGGCACTATGATCAGTCCGCAGGATGTCCTCAACGCGCTCAAGGCGGTGAAGGACCCCGACCTGCATCGCGACATCGTCGCGCTGGGGTTCGTCAGAGACCTCGAAGTCAGCGACAGCCGGGTCTCCTTTACGATCCAACTGACCACGCCCGCGTGCCCGGTGCGCGACCAGCTCGCGGCGCAGGCCCGGCAGGCCGTGCAGGCTCTGGGAGTCAACAACGTCGAGGTGCGGATGACTTCCCAGGTGATGACCGGCGGGCGGGAAAAACACGAGCTCATCCCGAACGTCAAGAACACCGTCGCCGTGGCAAGCGGCAAAGGGGGGGTGGGCAAGTCCACCGTGGCGGCCAATCTCGCCGTGGCGCTCCAGCGCGCGGGGGCGAGCGTGGGGCTGATGGATACGGACGTCTACGGACCAAGCGTCCCCATTCTCATGGGCGGCAGGTCGGCGCCGCATGTGGTCGAAGGCAAAATCGAGCCGCCGGTCGAGTACGGCATCAAGATCATTTCCATGGCGTATTTCCTGCCCAAGGACGAAGCCGTCATCTGGCGCGGGCCGATGCTGCACAAGACGATCCAGCAATTCCTGGGCGACGTGCGTTGGGGCGAGCTCGATTATCTCATCATGGATCTGCCGCCCGGCACCGGCGACATTCAGTTGAGCCTCTCGCAGACGATTCCGCTCACCGGCGCCGTGATCGTCTCGACACCGCAGGACCTGGCGCTCACCGTGGCCTCCAAGGCCATCGCGATGTTTCAGAAACTCAACGTGCCCATCCTGGGGATCGTCGAGAATATGAGCTATTACCTCTGTCCGAAGTGTGGCCACCGCGAGGACATCTTCGGTCACGGCGGCGCGCGCGAAGCTGCCAATAAGCTCGGCTTCCCGTTCCTCGGCGAAATTCCGCTGGATGTGAACGTGCGCATCCAGAGCGACAGCGGCAAGCCGGTGGCGCTCGATGATACGACGCCCTACGGCAAAGTCTTTCAAGAAATCGCCGGGTCACTGGCCGCGCAGATCAGCGTTGCGAATTTCCAGGAGGCGAAGGAAATCAGTATCGAGTAAGAAAGCCGTCAGCATTCAGCCGTCAGCGTTCGGCGCTGACCGGGGCATCGCTGATGGCCGCTTGGTGATTGCTGACGGTTCGAAATGCCAATCGCTCCCAAGAAAATCAGACTCGCTGCCGGCAGCGACACGCTCTCCATCGAGTGGTCGGACGGCCACATCAGCGCTTACCCCTACCAGTACCTGCGCGACAAGTGCCCCTGCGCCACCTGCACCCTGCGCCACGTGCTCCGAATCCGGCCCTGCGCCTCATGTCGCCGCCGGGCCGTTTCCGATTCTCGGTCAGAAGCCGCTCAAGCCGGAGCGCGCGGAATTAGTCGGCCGCTATGCGCTGCAGATCTATTGGAATGACGGCCACTCGACAGGGATCTATTCATTCCCCTACCTTCGCGAATCCTGCCTGTGCGCTAAGTGCGCTGGGAAGCGTTCGGGTGGGGAGGCCACGCCGGAGGCCTCATAGAAAGGGTTTTGATGCGCTATCGAATAGGTGCCAGCATGATTTGCGGGTTGAGTCTTTTCGTGCTCTGGGGCGTCGCCGCGCCGCCCGGCCCGGCGACGGCACGCGGATTCTTGCTGGTCGCTAACAAAGGTGATCACACTCTGGGCATCATCGACCCCGAGCAAGGGCGCCAAATCGCGACGGTTGCTGAAACCGGCGTCACAGCGCACGAGGTGGCCGCTTCACCCGATGGACGGTTCGCCTTCACACCGATCTACGGAAACTCCGGCGTGGGCGCGCCGGGCACCGACGGCCGCACGATGGATGTGATAGACCTCGCCTCGCGCGGCGTCGTCGCCACCGTCGATTTCGGCCGCCCCGTGCGGCCGCACTGCGCGGTGTTCGGGCCCAAAGACGGGCTGCTCTACGTCAGCACGGAGCTTACCAATTCCATTGATGTCATCGATCCGCATACCCACAAGATCGTCGCTTCCATTCCGACTGGCCAGCCCGAGTCCCACATGCTGGCCATCTCGCACGACGGCAAGCGCGCCTACACATCGAACGTTCACGCCGGCACGGTCAGCGCCGTGGACCTGGTGGCCCGCAAAGTCATCGCCGTGATTCCCGTCTCGGCGCACGCGCAACGCATGGCGCTTTCGGTGGACGATCGCTGGGCCTTCACTGCCGACCAGACCAAGCCACAACTCGTCGTCATCGAGACGGCCACGAACAAGGTCAAAAACTGGATTCCGCTTTCGAAGCTCGCCTACGGCACGGCGCCCACGCTCGACGGGAAGTGGCTGCTCGTAACACTGCCCGACGCCGGCCAGGTGGCCGTCGTGGACCTCAACTCAATGAAAGTGGTGAGGACGGTGGAGGTGCCGAAGTCGCCGCAGGAAATCCTCGTGCGGCCGGACAACCAGGTGGCTTACGTTTCCTGTCACGAAAGCCGCAAGGTTGCGGCCATCGATCTTCACACTTGGAAGACAAAGATCATTGACGCTGGTCCCATGGCCGACGGCCTGGCCTGGGCCTCCCTCCGTTAAGCGTTCACCCGAATCCTCGTGACTTCGTTCCGCCGTCGCGTTTATCATAGCCCCCACGAAAGCCGCAATCCGGCCTGACAGGAAGCCGGCCATGCTTCTCACGCACATCGCATCGCTCCTGTTCTTGTCAACGTTCGTTCTTGCCCAGACCCCCTCCCCGGCGCAGAAGCCGCTCACCCAAGCTCAAGTGCTCCAGCTCGTTGAGGCCGGAGTCGACAACGAGCAGCTCGCCAGAACGGTCGAGGCGCAAGGGCTCGACTTCGAGGTCTCGGGCGACTACTTGGCAGCGCTGCGGCAGAAGGGCGCGCTGCCGGTGCTGCTCAAAGCTTTGGGCGCGAGGGCGTTGAAGACCGGGAAGAATGCCCTCGATGAAGACCTGCTTCGTGAACTGGTGGCCGCGGGCTTGGATAGCGTGGCCCTGGCTCAAGCGGTCTTGGAACGCGGCATCGATTTTCAGCCCGCCGCTGATTTCCTGCAGTCCCTGCAGGCGGCTGGCGCGCCGGAAGTCCTTCTTAAGGCGCTTCGCGAAGCGTTCCCCAAGCCGCTCACCAAGGAACAGGTGCTCAACCTGCTGGCCAGTGGAGTCAGCAGCGACCGGCTGACCGCCTTGGTAAGGCGTCGGGGACTCAACTTCAAGCCCACCGAGGAATACCTGGACAGCCTCCGCGTGGCCGGCGCGAATGAAGGAGTCGTGAAAGCTGTCGAGGAAGCCAAGCGGCCACCTTCGTTCGCTCTAATCCACAAGCTCGAGAGCGGTCAGCTCGGAGTCCGTTCTGTGGCCTTCAGTCCCGATGGTCGCCTGCTGGCTTCGGCGGGGGGAAATAAGACTGTGAAGCTCTGGGAGGCGGCCGAGGGACGCGAAGTGCGGACCCTGGAGGGTCATACCGCCGATGTCCGTGCGGTGGCTTTCAGTCCTGACGGGATTCATCTCGCCTCCGGCGGTTACGACGAGACGATCAGGGTCTGGGAAGTTCGCACGGGGCGCGAGCCCAGGACTCTGGCCGGTCACACGGGAGCCGTCAATTCGCTGGACTTCAGCCCGGACGGACGCTATCTCGCCTCCGCCAGCCTTGACGGCACAATCCGCTTGTGGGAAATGGCGACGGGGATTACCGTCCGGACTCTAAAGGGAAAAATCGGCCGATCCGTGGCCTTCAGCCCCGATGCTCGCCTGCTGGCTGGGGGCGGTTACGACTCCACAGTGAGAATATGGGATGCGGGCACGGGAAACGAAATCCGCACCCTGACGGGCCACCGTGAGGTGGTCGACTGCGTAGCCTTCAGCCCCGACGGACGCTATCTTGCCTCGTCGAGCTCGGACGGAACTATCAAGCTCTGGGAAGTCAGTAACGGGCGCGAATTGCGGACGCTCACCGACCACATGTTGGCCGTCTGGCGCCTCGCCTTCACCCCGGACGGCCGTTATCTCGTTTCAGGGAGCGCCGATGCCAAGCTCCGATTGTGGGAAGTTGAATCGGGTCTGGAGGTCACACGACTCCTTGACCAGACGATTGGCACTGTGCCTGCCTTGGCCATTAGTGCGGACGGTAAGTACGTCGCCGCCGCGGAGGATGACACGCTGTTCGTGTGGAGAGCGGATGATTGAGTGATTTTGTGATTGGGCGATTTTGTGAATTGAGAACCTGGACTTCCATCTGCATGGGATAATTCACTCAATCTATCAATTGCCAGATGGCTAAATGATTTCGACCTGGCAGTTCTTCACCAGAGATTTGAATTTCTTTGCATCGGCATCGCTGCCCACAATCGCCCCGTAGTGCATCGGCACAGCAATCTTGGGGTTGATGATCTTGGCGGCTTCCGCGGCTTCCTCGGCCGTCATGACGTAGGTGCCAGAAACAGGAAGCAAAGCGATGTCACACCGGATGGACTTCATCTCGGGGATGACATCAGTATCGCCCGCAAAGTAGACGGTGGTGCCGTCCATCTTGATCAGGAAGCCCAGGCGCTTCTCCCCTTTGGGGTGAAACACCTTGCCCGGCTCGCGGAATTTATTCAGGTTGTAAGCGGCAACACCTTCGATTTCCACCTTGCCGACTGTGAATTTCCCGCCCGGGTCGAGGAATCGAATCTCCTTGACCTTGACGCCCTGCAGCCCGTCTTTGCAGAGGGGGCTGGCCACGATGGTCGTTCCCGGCATGATCACCTTGTTCAGGTCATCCAAGTTGAGATGGTCGAAATGCTCGTGGCTGATCAGAACGATGTTCGCTTCCTCGTGCTTGGCCACCTTGTACGGATCGATGTAAATCACCTGGGATCCGGCGATTCGAAAAGTGTCGTGGGCGATGCGGGTGAAGTCCAAGTTGAGAAGCTTCATACCGGTGCCTCCTCTGCGGATTGAAAGCCAACGCGCCCGATGCGAACCGCGGAAACGGAGATGAGGGCGGCCCGACCCCGCGCCGACCGCGATAAGCATATCATCAACGGGGCTCGAAAGCGGCCGAGGGCGACGGGGGAGTTTCCCGGCAGGATCGGTGGCGGCTTCTTTAAGGGATCAAATCTTCTTCCCATTTCTCCACATCGGGCGGGACAATACCCTCCAGGATTGCGGCAAAGGCGTTCAACGCCCTACGAGCGTCTCCGAGCGGACAATAGAACGCTTCCCAGTTGTCGCTGTCTTCTCCGTCATGGTTGGGAATCACATAATCGAAATGCCAGGCCTCCTTGAGTTCGACGTAGGCACTGCTGGCTCGTGTCTCAATATTCTCCAAATCTTGCAGAGAGAGTTCGAGTTTCTGGCGGCGCGTCCTTCGCAGGAGTTTGCGTCTCATGACGTCCGCGACCAGACTCGGAAGCAACACGTTACGCTCCGGCGCTCGAAGGTAGAGGATCTCTTCCTTCGAGAGCGGAGAAAGAAAGACGCTGAGCCGTTCGATGCCGGCCAGGCGCGGGTGCGTCTGGAGTGCTCGGCCCACAAAAGGATTTCCCTCAAAGAAAGCGTTGCTACTTCCCAGCAAGCTGCGCAGATCCTCGAGATCCAGTGCTTGCAGATCCCCGCGCACGTCCAAGACCGCGAAGCGAGGCCCCGCCCGCAAAGCCTCGATCTGGCTCCGCCGGCGGAAATGATAGTCCACGCCGTCCACCTCACCTGGCCGCGGCGCGCGGCTGTTGTGAAGAACCAGTTTCCGCAAACCCTTCCGTAGCTCCGGACAAAACTTTCCCAGGGCTTTATCGAGTGGACTCTTCCCGACACAGGATGGTCCAGATAAAATCACCAGTCTCTTCGCAGCGGTGTCCTTCATTGCCCACCTTCCGACATTCCAATTTTTGCGGGCGGTTCGCGCCCAGGCGAGCCCCCGATAGCGGTCAGCAAGCGCAATCCTGGCTCATGGGAACTCAGACAGACTTCAGAGGCGACAGGCTCTCAGTGCGCGAGGGTCTTTCCTTCCGACTTGACCGCCTGGTCTTGGGCTCGAGCTTCCGAAGCGATTCTTTCAAATACCGCCCGGGCTTTTCGATAGCGATTCTGGGCCGCCTCACGGTCTTTGAGGAAAAACTCGCTCCACGCTCCTCCCGGAGAGGTTTGCTGGAGCAGGTTGTCAATCCATTGGACAAAGAATTCCGCGTCGCTGGCGCTGGCCCGGATCGGCGCTTTGCCTACGGTGACGAACACGGCCCCCGTATGGCTGTGGTGGCCCTTGCCATCCACGCGGCGCGCGCAGAGCCACCCACTTCGCTCAAAGTCCACCGTTGTTTCAAACGTCAGCGGAGAACGAGGCGAAGCTGAGCCCGCGCGGCTCGCAGCGACCTCCCCGTTGTGGACGATTTCAATCTTTCCTTCCGAGTCTTTCAGGGATGTCCAGCGGACGCTCAC
>JAIQGB010000007.1 GCA_020072905.1 Terriglobia bacterium
GGCCCTGCATCGCGTTTGCCGGCAATCCGCTGAACTACATTCGCAAGCGTGCTGACAGAGGACGATCTGCGCGTGGTCGCCCAGGCCGATCAGGCGGGACAGGTTCTTGGACTCGCCAAGAAATTCAAACCCGACGTCTTCTTCCTGCAATCCGAAATGCTCGGCCCCGACCCGGCGGACTTCCTCGCCCGGCTGCGCCAGGTCTGGGCAGGCGGAAAGATCATCGTCATTACCTCCGCCGTCGCGGGGCCCGAGTCCGATCGGTACATCCGTGGGGGCGCGGTCGGTGTCGTCCTGCGCTCCAGCGATCCCGAGCTCTACGTGAAAAGCGCCCGGCGGGTAATGAAGAACCAATTGTGGCTCCCCAAGCCGCTCACCTCGCCCGCTCCTCCGCCTTCCAAGGACGTCCCAAGGGCTTCGCTTCGTCCGGTGGATACGCTTACACGACGCGAGAAATCTATCATTAGCTGCCTGGTCCAGGGCTGGCGGAACCGGGAAATCGCAGAGCGGTGTCACATCACAGAACAGACGGTCAAAAACCACCTCCGCACGATCTACGACAAGGTCGGGGTTTCCGACCGGCTGGAACTCGCCCTCTACGCCATCCACCAGAAACTCGATTTGCCGCCCGCGCCCGAAGTTGAGGCTGCTGCTTAGTCTCGCTGGAAGATCGGGCTTGGACGGCGCCGCGCTAATCGGAGGGGCGTTCGCTCGCGGAAGGGAAGAGGCCGATCTGAGCACTTTCAGGCGCCGCCTTGGTCTCAGGGCGTCGCGCACGGCCCATCGCCCGGCGGGCGGAGCCGTTGGAGATTACCCCCAGGACTTCGACGTTCCCCAGGGCGGCGCGAGGGACGAAGACCTTGATGTTGTTCGAAGAAAGATCGGGAGGGGTCACCAGGAAGCCGAAAGCGTCGGACTCGAGGAGGTTGTTCGCCATCAACCCGTCCATGACCTCGTTGTCCTTGAAGGTCATGCGGATCCAGATGCCGCTCAACCGGGGCCGGCTGAGAAAGACCTTTCTCTCGGGACGGTCCGGATTGCCCTCGAAATCCCGGACGAAGTAGATGCCCTTGATGGCTTCCAGCGGCACATGGAGGAGGCGGCCTTCGCGGTCGAGGACCTGCGCACCCTCCGGACCGAGGAAGCCTGCCGAGTCCACGTAGCCTTTGAGGGAATCGCCGTCGAGTTTGCGGACCACCACCTTTTTGCGGGTCGAAGAAGATGGGCTGGCTTTGCTCACCGGGCGACCGTTCAGCTTCCTAACACGTCGGAAAATTGCAACTTGGCCACAGAAACACGCTTGTGCTAGTATAGGGTTGTAGTGCGGCCTGTCAAGTATCTCGGCATCCTTGCCGGAGCGCCGTTCTTGAGATTCGTTCCTATTGTCTTCACAAATAAGGAGTTAGTTAGCTTCTGGGCCAGAGGTGTGTGGTGTTCATGCCCTGTTTGATTTGGCTCCGAATGAAAGAGAACCGCCCGGCCTTCCCCCAGACGGCGGGAATCGAGAAGCATGTCTGACCCGAAGAGGATCCCGCGGTTGAGGCAAGCTCGTGAAGCGCCCGTAAGTCCGGCGCATCTGCCCGATCACGAGCCTCCCATGGCAACGGAATTGGCGGCCTTTGTAGACTACATCCGGGTGGAAAAGGGCCTGGCGGCAAACAGCATTGCCAGCTATCAGCGGGACCTCGAGGAGTTTGCCAGATTCCTCCACCGGAAGGGGCGGGCCATCGCGAAAGCCGACCGCGAGGACATTCGCAATTTCCTTGCTTCGCTCTATCATCGCGGGTTAGGTGCCAAGTCAGCAGCCCGTCATCTTGTGTCGTTGCGTAATCTCTTCAGGTTCCTGCTGAAAGAGGGAAAACTCAAAACCGATCCCACGGCAGAGATCGATGCGCCGAAGATCGGGCAGAGCCTTCCCAAGTACTTGACGACCTCGGAAGTCGAGGCACTGCTCCAGCAGCCCGATCCGTCCGCGCCCGCCGGACTGCGCGACAAGGCGATGCTGGAAGCCCTTTACGCGACCGGGATGCGCGTCTCGGAGCTGACCGACCTCCGGTGGGAGGACTTCGAGGTGAATCTCGGCGTCGTCCGCTGCCGGGGAAAGGGAAGTAAAGAGCGCCTGATTCCCGTGGGGAAATCGGCCCTGCGAGCGGTCGAAGATTATGTCCAGCGCGGTCGGCCGGGGCTGGTCAAGAGGAAAGACTCTCCGCACTTGTTCCTCAACCGGCAGGGTGGGCGGCTCTCTCGGGTGGGGTTTTGGAAACTCCTCAAGCATTATGGGCGTGCGGCGGGCATCTCCACACCGCTCACCCCGCACGTGCTGCGGCACTCGTTTGCGACGCACCTGCTCGAACGAGGGGCGGACTTGCGCTCCATCCAACTGATGCTCGGCCACAGCGATATTTCCACGACGCAGATTTACACGCACGTCGTGAAAGACCGGTTGAAGCAGGTGTATCACGAGCACCATCCGCGAGCTTAGGGGATAGGTTACAGGGGAAAGGTGACAGAAGAGCGCGAATGGGAAATGGGAAGTAGGAAATGGGGAGAAAACAAGCGCAAGCACAAAAAGCTGAGAAGCACAACTGAACTCCACAAGGGGGGAAGGGAATAGGTAGACCGGAATCTAGCCGTCGGAGCGCGCGCGGGGCTTCTGTTCCCTGTAACCTAAAATGAGCGACTACAACTTCCTGATGGAAAGCCGGCTCTCATCCGAGCAGTTCCAGATCCTCAACCATCTCAGTCGGATTGCAGGCAGCCAGGGACTGAATCTCTACCTGGTGGGTGGGGCCGTCCGCGACTTGACCTACGGCCAGCAGGTCATTCGTGACCTGGACTTTGCGGTGGAAGGGAACCCTCAGAAAATACTGCGCCTTCTGCAGTCGCCGCCGCGGGGGACCGAGCTGGCACCGCCGCGCATCGCTCACCAGCAACACCAATCGCAGCTCAATTCCACCGAGATCACGTTCGCAAACGGCGTGCGCGCTGAAATCGCCATGGCGCGCCATGAGATCTACTCCAAGCCGGGCCGGCGGCCGGAAATCACCCCGGCGGGGATTTTCGAGGATTTGCGGAGACGCGATTTTTCCGTTAACGCCATGGCGGTATCGGTCCATCCCAACTCCCGCGGCCTGCTGCTCGACCCCACAAACGGCGCCGCGGATATCGAGCGGCGTGAGCTCCGTGCGCTGCACAGCCGCAGTTTTCAAGAAGATCCGTCACGCCTCTACCGCCTGTTGCGGCTGGGAATGCGGTTGGACTTCAAGCCCGAGGAGCGGACCCGGATATGGCTGGACTACGCCCTGGAATCCCGCGTCTGGGAGCGCCTGGATCCTGACCAGCAGGGGCGCGAACTGCGCGCCATCCTTCAGGAGGATAATCCCGGGCGCGTTCTCAAGCGGCTCGCCGAGCGGGGACTGCTGGCGGGACTGGATCGGAAGCTGGGCACGGCGCGTTTGCCGTACGATCATTTCACCCGCATCCGGAGTGTGGTCCAATCCATCCCCGGTGCGGAGGGGTTCCTGCTGAATTTCCACTGCCTGACGACAAAGCTCGGCGGCACACAACGCAATCGCCTTGCCGCCAAGATCATCAGTGACCGCAAGACCGCGCGAGTGGCCCTGGGCTTGGAAGGCGCGGCGCGCAAGCTGGCCCGGGTTCTGGGAAGTTCGAAAGCAGCACTGCCGAGCCAAACGCACACGCTGCTCTCCAATCAGCCGCAACCGTTGTTGACCTTTCTGCGGGTGAATTATCGCCAAACTAAGATTCAGGCGCGCGTGAAGAATTTCCTGTTCAAGTATCCCCTCGTCCGCGCCCGGATGCCCCGCGCAGAATTGCTGACACTGGGGCTCGAGGCAGGCCCCAAGTTCGAAAAAATCTTCCATCAACTTTTCCTCGCCCAGTTGGATGGCAAAATCAAATCCCACCCGCAACTCCTCAAGGAATACTGTGCCCTGGCAGGAATCAAGGAGCCTGCTCCCAAGCCGGTTCCAGCTCAGCCGGCGCGTCCCAAGTCCAAACCGAAAACACCCAAAGTCAAGTAGCCGAAGGGCAGCCGTGAGACTGGCATCTGCCGCGACGACAGTTGTCCGTTCCCGCAGCCCGCTGTTTTTTTGCTAGAATGCTTCGGGATGTCTTCCAGCAGATTTGTTCACTTGCATCTCCACACCGACTACAGCCTGCTCGATGGGGCGTGCGAAATCTCCAGGTTGATGGACCGCGCCCATGAGCTTGGCATGCGTCAGGTCGCGGTCACGGACCACGGTAACCTGTTTGCAGCCGTCAAGTTTTATGAGGCAGCCAAGACGCACGACATCAAACCCATCATCGGCTGCGAAGTTTACGTCGCGCCGACGAACCGCTTCGACCGTTCCCCGGACGCCGACCGCCCGAACCACCTCGTGCTGCTCTGCGAGAATGAGCGCGGCTATCGGAACCTGCTCAAACTGGCCTCCGCGGCATATCTCGAAGGCTATTACTACAAGCCGCGTATTGACAAGGACCTTCTGGCGCACCACTCCGACGGGTTGATCGGGCTCTCTGCCTGCCTGCGCGGCGAGGTGGCCGCTGCCCTGCTCGAAGACCGCTACGAGACGGCACGGCAATCGGCTTACGACCTGCGGGATATCTTCGGCAAGGGAAACTTCTTCCTGGAGGTTCAGGACCAGGGCCTCGCCGAGGAACACAAGATCAATCCGCAACTGGGGCTCCTCTCGCGCGAGACGGGAATCCCCTTGGTCGTCACCAATGACACGCACTACCTGACGCAGGCCGACGCGCGTGCCCAGGAAGTTCTGGTCTGCATCCAGACCGGCAAAACGCTGAGCGACCCCAACCGGATGCGCTTTCCGACCGACCAGTTCTACTTCAAGACTTACGACGAAATGTTGAAGCTGTTCGGGGAAATTCCCGAGGCCCTCGAGCGCACCGTCGAGATCGCCGAGCGGTGTAACCTGCACCTGGAGAAGAAGCAACACGTCTTTCCGCACTTTGAAGTCCCGGCCGGCGAAACGCTGGAGAGCTTCTTTGAAAAGGTGACTCGTCAGGGGTTTGACGAGCGCCGGACGCGGCTGGAACGCCAGCGCGCCGAAGGGCGGCTGCGGCATCCGCTCGAGGAATACGAAGAACGGCTGGCGCGGGAGATCGAGATCATCAAGCAGATGCGCTTCGCCGGGTATTTCCTCATCGTTTGGGATTTTATCCGTTTCGCGCGCGACAAGTGCATTCCCGTGGGCCCGGGCCGCGGGTCGGCGGCAGGTAGCCTGGCTTCCTACTCCCTGCACATTACGGACATCGACCCGCTGCAGAACGATCTGCTCTTTGAGCGCTTCCTGAACCCGGAGCGCGTCTCGTTTCCCGACATCGATATCGACTTCTGCATGCGGCGGCGCGGCGAGGTCATCAACTACGTCACGGAGCGGTACGGCCGCGACAACGTCAGCCAGATCATCACCTTCGGGACGATGGGCGCGAAGGCGGTTTTGCGTGATGCCGGGCGGGCCATGGACCTGCCTTTCGCGGAAGTGGACCGCATCGCAAAGCTGGTGCCCAACACCCTGAATATCTCGCTGAAGGAGGCTCTCGCCCAGTCCCTGGAGCTCCGCCAAGCCAAGGAGCGCGACCCCCGGATCACGGAACTGCTTTCGGTTGCCGAGCGGCTGGAAGGCCTGGCGCGCCACGCCTCAACGCACGCGGCGGGCGTGGTGATTTCGCCGCAACCGCTTCAGGAAATTGTCCCCCTCTACAAAAGTAACAAGAATGAAATCACCACCCAGTACGCCATGGACGATCTGGAAAAGATCGGCCTGCTGAAGATGGATTTCCTGGGCCTCACGACCCTTACCGTCATTGACGACTGCCTGCGGTTGATCGAGGGCACGCGGGGCGAAACGCTCGATCTCGACAGCCTGCCCCGCGATGACGCGCAGAGTTACGAGTTGCTGGGGAAGGGGCTGACGGCGGGCATTTTCCAGTTTGAAAGTCGGGGCATGACGGACAACCTCCTCCGCGCCAAACCCAACCGGCTCGCCGACCTTACGGCGTTGAACGCCCTCTATCGTCCTGGACCCCTCCAGGGCGGGATGATTGACGACTTCATTGCGCGCAAGACGGGCAGAAAGAAGGTCGCCTACGACCTGCCTCAGCTCGAAGAGATCTTGGCGGAGACCTACGGCGTGATCGTCTACCAGGAGCAGGTGATTCAGATCTTCAACAAGGTGGCCGGATTCACGCTCGGCGAGGCGGACGTCGTGCGCCGCGCCATGGGCAAGAAAAAGCACGAAGAGATGGTAGCCAATAAGGAGAAATTTCTGGCCGGGGCGCGCAAAAACGGCGTGCCCGCGTCGAAAGCGCAGAAGCTTTGGGACCTGGTAGAGCAGTTCGCCGGCTACGGCTTCAACAAATCACACTCGGCGGCCTACGCGCTCATCGCCTACCACACGGCCTACTTGAAGGCGCATTACCCGGTCGAGTTCATGGCCGCGCTGCTGACCTCGGAAATCGGCAATCAGGACAAGCTCACGCACTACTTGAATGAGTGCCGCGACATGGGCATCATAATCCTCCCTCCCGATGTCAATTCGAGCGACTTGGCGTTCACGCCCCGGGAAGGCAACATCCGCTTCGGACTGACGGCGATCAAGAACGTCGGGGAGGCGGCGATTGATTCCGTGCTTGCGGCGCGATGGAAGCTGGGGCGCTTTGATAATCTCTTCCAGTTCTGCGAGAATGTGGACCTCCGCCTCCTGAATAAGCGTGTGATCGAAAGCCTGATCAAGGCCGGAGCGCTGGATTCACTGGGAGCGCAGCGCGCGCAGATGATGGCGGTGCTCGACCGCGCCATGGAGTTGGGCCAGAACCGCCAAAGGGAGGCTTCCTCCGGCCAACATGGGCTTTTTATGGGGGGAGCCGAGGCCATGGCGCCACAGCCGATCCAGTTGCCGAATGTTCCAGAATGGCCGGAGGCAGAACGGCTGGCGGGCGAGAAGGAAGTCCTGGGGTTTTATGTGACCGGGCATCCGCTCGAGAAATATGCCGGGCGCCTGGCCGGGCTGACTCGCACGGACAGTTCTTCGATCGATTCGATTGAGCACGAGTCGCCGGTGACCCTGGCGGGGATTCTCACGCATCTCCGCGTCCGCCCGAGCAAGAAGGGCGACCTCTGGGCGAGTGGGACGCTGGAAGATATGCGCGGCTCGGTGGAATTGCTCGTTTTCCCCCAGGCTTTGCAGCAGCTCCAGAGCCTCCTTAAGCCGGACGCCGCGCTGCTCATCAAGGGACGTGTGCGGCATGAAGAGAATTCCCGGCCGAAGGTTGTGGTGAGCGAAGCCAAACCCCTTGAGGCGGCCGCAAATGGTGCGCGACCCGAGCTGCTCATCCGGGTTAACCTGGCCCGGGCCGGGGATAACGTCATCGAGGAAATCGAGAAGCTTCTCGCGGCATCGCCCGGCGACCATCCGGTCGTTTTCGAACTGACGCGGCCCGGAGATTTTCAAACCCGTCTGCGCCCGCACAAGGTGCGTACGGTGCGGGCCGACGACGAGCTTCTCAAGCGGCTCCGGGCGATCTGCGCGGAGGAACCAGTTCTTCTGGAAAAGAAGGAAAGCGGAAGCAGCACATAGGAGCCTGCGGGGAGCATTTCCTGTTCCCAGTAACCTGTTCCCTGTAACCTCACTCTATGGCCGATTCACATGGACAATCCGCAGTGGTGGCAGAGCTGGAGCGCCAGATCGCGGAACTCGAGAAGTCTTCGGAGTCCGAAGCCGCACTGGAGGAAATCGACCGCCTGCGCGAGCAGTTGGAAGCCTTGCAACACGCGGGTTCGGATGCGCCGAAGGACGCCTGGGATCGTGTTCTGCTGGCGCGGCATCCGCAACGCCCCCATACCCTCGACTACATCCAGTTGCTCTGCACAGGTTTCAGCGAGCTGCACGGCGACCGCCGCTTTGCCGACGATGCGGCTATCGTCTGCGGTTTCGCGCGCTTCGAGGGCCGCGCTGTCATCGTGGTCGGCCATCAGAAAGGCCGCGACACCAAGCAGAAGCTCCTGCGCAACTTCGGCATGCCCAAACCCGAAGGCTACCGCAAGGCGTTGCGCGTGATGCAAATGGCCGCGAAATTCGGGCTCCCCGTCATCTCTCTGATTGACACGCCGGGCGCCTACCCGGGGATTGGCGCCGAGGAACGCGGCCAAGCGGAAGCCATCGCCTACAACCTGAAAGAGATTTCGAAGCTGGCCGTCCCCATCGTGGTCGTCGTCCACGGCGAAGGCGGGAGCGGCGGCGCGCTGGGCATCGCGATAGGCGACCGTGTCCTGATGCTGGAGAATGCGGTTTATTCTGTCATCTCACCGGAAAGCTGTTCCTCGATTCTCTGGCGCGATTGGGACCACAAGCAGGAGGCGGCGCGCATCCTGAAGCTGACGGCCGAAGATTTGCGGGGCTTCGCGGTCGTAGACCAAATCGTGCCCGAGCCGCCGGGCGGCGCCCACGCCGACCACGCCCAGGCGGCGGCCCTCTTGCGGCCGTACCTCGAATCCAGCTTGCGGGAACTGAGCGCGCTCCCTCCCACCGAGTTGCTTCGGCGTCGCCACGAACAATTGCGCAAGCTCGCTACCTTCGTCCACGAAAGCTGAGGCTTTCCCCGTCAGCTCGACGGCGAATCGCCAATGATCAGCGTAATCATTCCAACCCATAACGAAGAGGATGCGATTCGGCGGGCGCTTCGCGCCCTCGGGCGCGCGTGCGGAGAGTTCGAGGTCATCGTTGTGGATGGCGAGAGTAGTGACCGGACGCAGGCGCGCGTCCAAGAATGCATCGCGCAGTTTCCGCACCCCCTGCGCTTCATCGCCGCCCCCCTCCATCGTGCCTTGCAATTGAACGCCGGGGCCAGAGAGGCGCGCGGCGATGTCCTCCTCTTCCTGCATGCGGACGTCGTCTTCCCTTGCCAGGGGATCGAAGCTCTGGAGCGAGTCCTGCAACCGCCGGCTGTTGTAGGCGGGAATTTCGACCTGGCTTTTGAAGGGCTCTCGAGCTGGAGCCGACTCTTCACCTTTGTCAACCGGCTGCGCCGCCGCTTCGGCATCTACTATGGGGACTCCGGGGTTTTCGTCCGCCGCGAGGTGTTCGAGCGCCTCGGCGGGTTTCGGCCTATCCCCATCATGGACGACTACGAATTCGTCCGCCGGCTGGAGAGGACGGGGAAGACGGCCTTGCTTCCCTCGCGCCTCGTGGTCTCCGACCGCCGCTGGCGAGTGCAGGGCGTGTGGCGGACGATGTGGAGCTGGTTCTGGGTGCAAGCGCTTTACTCCTTGGGTGGTCCCCCTCGTTTCCTGGTGCGCTGGTATCGGCCCGTGCGCGCCACGACCTCCCCGCCTAGCTCGGGCCCCGATGAGATTTCTCCCCTCGTTTCGCCATCGGGCTCTGTAGTACATGGAGCGCAGCATGGAACCTGACCGTAGGCGAATGCGCGATTGAGGAATGCTCGTATCTCGCGGCTGTTTGGCTGTGCCCCCGGCGAATCCGCAGGAGAGTCCAGGCGACGGCCACGGCAAATGGGAAATCCTTCAGAATGGACAAAATATCTCTTGACACCATGGATGCCGCGTGATACACGGTCTCTTGCAAGCGCTTGCAGGATGGCTTGCGGCCCGCCCGATCCCCTCGCAGCGATTCCGGCCCCTAGAGTACAGGTGTTGCCATCAGGCCCCCCGAGCGTGGTGGCTGAACGAATTGCGTCGTGTTGAAAGTCGTTTCAGACTAGAGGAGGGCAGTCATGATTTCGAAGAAGATCTGGGTGGGACTGTTTGCTCAACTGCTTATCGCGGGGATTCTCTGTGCGCAGTCAGACAGGGCCACGATAACCGGTACAGTGATGGACTCATCCGGAGCCGTCATTCCAGGTGTTTCCGTCACCGCCACCAACCTGCAAACCAAGGTTCAGACCTCCGCCACCACGAGCGACGTCGGTCTGTACCGGATTCTCAACTTGCCGGTTGGGCAATACAGTGTTTTGTTCGTGAAGGAGGGGTTCCGGACCGTCGAGCGAACTGGCATCACCTTGACCATCAGCCAGGTCGCGGAAATTGACGTCACGTTGAACGTCGGCGCGGTTGCCCAGACGATCGAGGTCAATGCGCAAGCCCCCGTCCTGCAGAGCCAGACCAACGACACGGGCAGCACCATGAACCTGCAGGCCTATCGCGCTCTTCCCCTGTCCATCGATGGCGGCCGGGATATCATGGCGTTTGCTTTTGCCACCACTCCTGGAGTGGAGGGAAACAGCTGGACTACGTACATTTCCGGGACGCAAGCCTTCAGCAATGAGGTGCTAATCGACGGCACGCTGGCGCAGGAGTCTGAGACCGGGCAACTCCTGGAGAGCGAACCTCCCATGGAAGCCGTCCAGGAGTTCCGCGTGGATACGGGCGGCATGAGTGGCCAGCGCGCCATGTACACGGCGGGCGGCACATTCTCATTCATAATGAAGTCCGGGACCAACCAGTTCCATGGCAGCGCCGTAACCCTCTGGCAAAATGAAGCCTTCAATGCCAACTCCTGGATGAACAATTATTATGGGAAGTCGAGGCCGAGCAGCCGGCACAAGGATTATGCCTTCAGTGCTGGCGGCCCGATTATCAAAAACAAGACCTTCGTTTTCGGCGCATTCGAGCAATACCGGAAGGCCGACTACACGGCGGGCTCTTCCGACCGAACGGTGCCCACGCCCGACTTCCTGAATGGGGATTTCAGCGCGCTGCTGAAGTCTCCGCTCTGCACCCAGAGCGATGGCAGCGTGAATACTGACTGTTCGAAAGTTGGGGCAACCCCAATCAACGTTCAGAATACCGACGGGCAAACGGTGCAATTGGTTCAGGGGATGATCTTTGACCCCGCTCATCCAGGGCAAGTCTTTCCGGGAAACACCATTCCCACGACGCGCTTCAGCAATGTCGCCCAGCAGATCATTCCGTTGTATCAGCAGTACTACAAGCCGCTGGGCTCGGGCCTAATCAGCAACAACGCCGCCACGGTCAGTAACAACCCGTGGTTCCATCAGACGCAGTTCAGCGTCAAGGTCGATCACAACTTCTCGGAAAAGAACCGCCTTGCCAGTTCCTACATCTGGACTGCGCGGCCGCGTGTTCTGGTCGACGCGGGGGGCATTTGGTCCACGCTGGATCCCAACGGCGGCCCGCTCGCCAGGTCCCGGCTGCAGAAGAACACCGACCACAAGTTCCGCCTCAGTGACAGTCACAACTTCACCCCCAGCCTCCTGAACGTCATCGCCTTCACCGTCGAGCACTTCCGCAATCCCAGCCTCGCGCAGGCCGCCAGTGGCGACTGGCCGTCCAAGCTGGGCTTCGGAGATACGGGGGCCGGGAACTTCCCCGACATCAATTTTGGCTACGACCCGGCAAATGGGAAGACAGTGAACGGTTACGGGGAGGACCGTATCGGTTACGACAGCAAAGGGTTCTACACTTCAAACGTGCTGGTCGGGGACGAGACCCTCACCTGGATTAAGGGGCGCCACACCATAACCTTCGGCGGGGAGCTTCGGGCCTTTCAGATCAACAGTCACGGCGGCAACGGAACTCTGGACTTCACCTTCAGTAATAATCAGACGGGTGCGCCCACTACGAATTACGCAAGCCAAATGGGCTTTGCCTTCGCGAGTTTCCTGCTGGGCGATGTCGCCAGCGCTCACATGGGTACTCCCTATGATCTTTATGGGCGGCGCAAGTCGCTGTCGATATTCGCTGAAGACAGTTTCAAGGTGAACTCGAGGCTCACGCTCAACTACGGCCTCAATTGGAACCAGACCTATCCCTTCCACGAGAAGTATGGCCACTGGGCGAGCTTCGACGGCTCACTTAAAGATCCCACAACCGGAATGCCCGGTCAGGTGGCTTACCTGAGCAACGGCAACCAGACCTTCGAAGGATCAACCCGCTGGAGTGATTTCGCCCCGCACATCGGCTTTGCGTACAAAGTCTCTAACCGCATCGTAGCGCGGGCCGCCTACGCCATGTTCCATGTGCCGATTGGCATCGATTACTGGAGTGGGGTGCCTTACGCTTTTGCGCCCGGCTATTTCCCCACCAACGAAGTGCCGCAGACCCAAGACTTCTCCCCGGCCTTTAACTGGGACAATGGCTACCCGGGCCAGCCCGTCTCAGGGACGCTTGATCCCAATTATATCACTACGCAGGGGATGGCCTCGATCAGCCCGGATACGCTGCGCCCGGGCATCACCAACCAATGGAATGCCGGCGTGGAATTCGAACTCACTCCGAACACCCGCCTCTCGCTGAACTACCTCGGCACGCGCGGGACTCACCTGCACGACGGAACGCTGGAGCAAAACGCCGCGCAGAACAGCGCCCTATCCAAGCTCATGCAGAGCGGCCACGAATGGGACTGGATCTGGGACGAAGCCTCAGCCGCGGCGGCCGGTGTTCCTTACCCCTATGCCGGCTACTCCGGCTATTCCTTCGCCGCGCTCTATCCCTTCCCGCAGCTTGCGAACAACTGGGCTTACCTCTTCTATGTCGGCTCACCCCGCGGGCGCTCGCAGTATGATTCCTTCCAGGCCGAACTGGTTCAACGCCTCTCCCATGGCTTGACGATGGATATGAGCTACACCCTGGCTCATCAACGATCGACCGGCGCCTTCGACTACGGCACCCGGGGCAGCAACTTCCAGGAAACCTGGGTGAGTGATTCGTGGCTGCAAAACCTCTCCGACTTGAGCTGGGCGGGCAATTACATTCAACCGTACAACCAGAGCATCGTGAAAGGGTACGTTCTCTACACGCTGCCCTTCGGCAATGGGCGCCACTTCCTCTCCAGCCGGGGCCGCGTGGTCAACGCCATCGTCGGCGATTGGACGTTGGGCACGACCCTCTATTACAGCACCGGCACCCCGCTCAGCGTCTATTCCTACGAGTATTACCCTGGTCCGGCGTGGGGGGCGTTTGGCATTCCCTCAACGGTTTATTCCAACGTGGCTTCGGGAGCTGACCTGAGCCGTCACTTCGATGGCTCAAGGTTTGGGGATCCCAGCAACTACTACTTCAACCCCGGGGGCTTCTCCGATCCCGGCTACGGGAACTTCGGGAACTCCGGTCCGTACGTGGCCGGCCTGAACGGCTTCGGCAATGCAAGCGAGAATCTCGCCATTTACAAAGACTTCAAAATCAAGGAGCGAATGAAGCTCCAGATTCGCGGCGAATTCTTTAACGTATTCAACCGACACTACTTCGATAATCCCAACACCAGTCTCGGCACGAACCTTGGCCAAGTCTTGAGTGCGGGTGGGTCCCCCCGCGTCGGGCAATTGGGTGCCCGGTTCGAGTGGTAAGGTTGTTGCAGTTTGCATGACCCCGGGCAGCTCGCTTCGGCGGGCTGCCCATTTTTCTTCCGTGCCCTATCTGCTTTTCTGTGCCCGGCCCTGTCACCTCACCGACAAGGAGGATCCTCTCTGATGCATGTGCAAACCCTGGCGAGTTTTTCCCGTCCCCGGCCATCCTGGCTGCCCGGTTCGCTTCTGCTTCTCCTTCTCGCTGTTTTTGCCCTCCCGGCCCGGGCAGCCCGTTACTATCTCGACCCAAGCGCAGGTGATGACGCCCGTTCCGGACTGGCGGACGACCAGGCCTGGAAATCGCTCGCCAAGGTCAACGCAGCGACTTTCCAGCCTGGGGACGAAATCCTGCTGAAACGCGGCGGACGCTGGCAGGGAACCCTCCACCCACTGGGCTCGGGCACGCCGGAGAAGCCCATCCGTATCGGCGCGTATAGCGGCGGCCCGCGGCCCTTCATTGACGGCGGCAAAGGGCCGGCCGTGCTAATCCACAACCAGGATGCGTGGATCATCGAAGGCCTGGAGGTGACGAACGCCAAGGACTCCGGCGAAGACGCGCTGAAGGTCTGGGCCGCGCCCCGCCGCCCGCACTACCACTTCATTCGCATCCGGGACTGCGTCGCTCACGACGCCGGGCGCACGGGCATTCACGTCGGGGACGGGACTTACGGCAACTACGACGACGTGGTCATCGAAGACTGCGTCTCTTACAGCAATCAGGACAGCGGCATTTTCATACAAGGCAATGACTACGCGGAGATCCGCGACCTCGCCATCCGGCGCTCGGTGGCCTACGGGAACGGCTGGGACGGCATCAAGATATACAGCGGCCGCGACGGCGTCATCGAGCATTGCACCGCCTACCGAAATGGCTGGAAACAGGACGCGCGAGTGGGCATCTGGTGTTGGAACTCCGAAAACATTGTCATCCAGTTCTGCGAGGCCTACGAGAACATCTCGCCCGGAGTCCACGACGGCGGCGGCTTCGACATTGACTGGTCATCTGCCAAGTGCGTCATTCAGTACTGCTACTCTCACGACAACGACGGTGCAGGATACCTCTTCATGGGCAGCGGCCGGGGTCTCACCACGCGTTCCGTCGTACGCTTCAACATTTCCCAGAATGACGGGCGCAAGAACGATTATGGCGGCATTCTCTGCTACGGGACGCTGCAGGACTCCGACGTCTACAACAACATCTTCTACTTCCGTGGCAACGAAGCAGGCGCTGCGATCCACTTTCGCGGCGATAAAGAGGCCGGGTATCCCTCGAACGTCCGGGTGTTCAACAACATCGTTCTGGCCGAGGATGGGCGTGCCCTCCTGCGCGTGGCGCCGGAAGCTGCGGGGCAGAACAATTCGTTGGACTACAACGACTACTTCTCACTATCCGGGCTGAGGCTGCTGTGGGGCGATAAGGAGTTCGCGGATTTCGAAGCCTTCCGCAAGGCCGCCGGGCAAGAAGCGCACGGCTTCGTCGCCGACCCCAGGCTCAAGGGGGCAGGGAAGGCGGGTTTGGGCCGCCTGCCGCTCGATGCGTACCGGCTTTTGCCGGATTCACCTTGTCTGCACGCGGGAACTGATTACTCCCCCGATTTGGGCGTACTGGATTACTGGGGCAAATCCCTCCTTGACCTCCAACGACTGAGCATCGGCCCGGAACAATAGCCCTGCCGGTGTTTCGATGGACCGGCCCGGCCGAGCAACTGCTCAGGAGGCAACGGCCTCGGCGCGGTACATGGTATAGTGATCTCGGCACAATGCAGGCGTCTTGCCGGCGTGCCAGTCGAACGTTGTGTGCTCCCCAGAAACAGTTCTCGTCTTATTGCTGGTTGTCCCCAGCCTCCATGCCCAGAACTCTGCTGAGTTCTTTGATCGGGCTGAAACCGCGCTCCGGGCGGGGAAGATAGCGGAAGCTGAGACGCTCTACGCGCAGATTCCACCCGGCCAGCCTGAGTACGCGCGGGCACAACTTCGGCTGGGGACCATCTATTACTCGACCGGACGCCCCGCCTTGGCCGAGAAAGCTTTGGAAAAGTATCTGGCTCTGGAAAAGACCGCCGAAGGGTTCACCCTCTTGGCAGGAGCGCAGTTCAATCTGGAAAACTTCGACGCTGCTTACGAATCCGCGAAGCAAGCGCTACGACTCGACCCAAAGTATGCCAGGGCCTACACCGCTTTGGGGATGATCTATACGGCTCGCAAGGACTGGCCGGATGCTGACGCCGCTTACCAGGAAGCCCTCAAGCTTGATGAGAAGGACTCAAGCACTTGGTTCTTGGTGGGCCGGTCCTATTTCCTGCGCAATGAGTTTGAGAAGGCGCGCGACGCGTACGAAAGATCGCTGCAGTTGAACCCCGAGAGCATCCGCGCTTACGAAAACCTGGGCCTGACGCTCGATTTGCTCAACCAGTCCGAAGCTGCCGAGAAGGCTTTCCAAACAGGGATCGAGCACTATCAGCGTTCTCCGCTCCCGGAACCACGCATTCACATCGCGTATGGGGAGTTCCTCGCCAAACTGGGCCGTCTCGAAAAAAGCCAGCAACAGTTGGAGGAGGTCGTCCGCATCGATCCTCGCAACGCGGAGGCGCATTTCGCACTCGCCAAGCTCTTTGTTCAAATGAAGCGGTGGAAGGAAGCCGCGCAGGAAGGCGAGGCGGCACTCAGGCTCGGTGGGCCTGACTATCGCGTGCACTTCCTGCTCTCCAGGGCTTACACGGCTCTGGGCGATTCAGAGCGGGCGTCGATGCACGCCAAGGAGTCTGAGCGGCTCGCGAACAAGAGGTAGCACTTCCCGGCAGTCTTCAGGGCCTCGGCTCTACAACGGTAAGAATCTGATCCGCTGGGACGTTTTCAAGTTCCTGTCTCACGCCACTGGGCCAGCGAATCTCGAGTTTCTTGACCGTCGAATCGTTGCCTAAGCCGAAATGCACGCGGCGGTCGCTCGAGCTGGCGTAGCCGACGCTGGTGGTGACGTGGTTGAACTGGACGCCGCTTGCGGACTCGAGGCGAAGTTTCGCGCCGATGCCGTCCCAGTTGCTTTTCGTGCCCTGCAGCTTGACGGCGAGCCAGTGCCGGCCCGGATCGGAGACGTTCCGAAAGATTTCCGCCGGCCCGTCCAATCGGGAAACGACGGCATCCACCCTCCCGTCGTTGTCGAGATCACCGAAGGCGGCGCCACGATGTGCGGCTGGCACCTGAAAGTCCTTCCCAGCCTCGGCAGAGACATTCACGAATCTCCCGGCGGAATTTGCGAACGCCGCATTCGGCTGCTTGAAGGGAACGTTCATCTCCTGCTCGACCTCATCGTTGACGTGCGAGTTGGCCGCAAAGAGGTCTTTCCAACCGTCGTTGTTAAAATCAAAAAGCCCGTCACTCCACCCGCTCATAAAGATGCTCAGCCGGCCGAGCAGGCTGGCATGGGTGAAATCCTCGAACAAACCGCCGCCTTCATTATGGAAATAGCTGAACATCTCATTGGAAATCGCCGTGACAACAATGTCCGGCCGTCCGTCATTGTCCACGTCACGAAAGTCGGCGCCCATGTAAGAGAGGGCTGAGCCGTCGCCATTGTAGGCGACGCCCGACGTCAGTCCGGCTTCGCTGAAGGTTCCGTTGCGCTCGTTGTGGAAGAGGAAGTTGCGCGTTGTGTCGTTGGCGACGAAGATGTCCACGAAGCCGTCGTCATCGTAATCAGCAATCGCCACTCCCATCCCTTTGCCCAGATGACGGCCGACGCCCGATTCTTCTGAGACGTCGGTAAAAGTCCCATCGCCGTTGTTGCGATAGAGTGCGTCGGGAAGGGGATCGAACTTCGAGGGGTGACAATAGACGCGCAGCTTGGGCCGCTCGGACCCGCAGTAAGGGTCCTTGTCGAGGCCCCAGACGCAGTAGTTCACCACGAACAAGTCGAGCAGGCCATCGTTGTTGTAATCGAGCCAGGCAGCGCAGATCGACCAGGTCTTGCCGCGTTTGGGATTGATACCCGTGACTCCGGCGGGCGCGCTGACCTCGGAGAACGTCCCGTCGCGGTTGTTGTGAAAGAGCTGGTTGCGATTGACGCCCACGACGTAGAAATCTTCCCAGCCGTCGTTGTCGTAGTCACCGACGGCAACTCCCATCGAGTAACCTTCGCCCCTGACGCCGGCCTGGTCCGTCACGTCGGTGAAGGTTCCGTCGCCATTGTTTCGATAGAGCCGGTTGTAATAGTCCGGGCCGCTCTTTTCGAGCGAAGGGATGCTTGCCCCGTTGACAAAGTAAATGTCCAGCAGGCCGTCGTTGTTGTAATCGAAAAGCGCCACACCGGCCACCATAGGCTCGATCTGATATTTGTTCGGGGTGGCGCTGTTGTGGAGCACAAAGGGTACCCGTGCGGAAGCCGCGATGTTCTGAAAGCGTATGGGCGGAGGGGAAACAGAAATGCGTCTATTGCTGGGGGGAAAGGCCCGGGCCGGTCTGAAGGCAAGCAGGCCGAGGCAGCAGAGCGCCAGGGAAGCCAGCGCGTGGGCGGGGCGGGCTTTCCCTTGCGACCTCGGCCGAGATCTTTCCGTTCGGGAGTTCTCCGGGCGGATTGGCAAGCTGCGACCAACCTCCGAGCTTTTCAGCATCGCGGGCTCAATTCACCAGATCCAAAACTTAGCGGAACTGCCCGCGATTCTCAACAACGCAGTGCGACTTTTGTTGCGTTCCCTGGAGCGCCCACCTATAATCACGCGGCACTGCAAACCAGGCCAGGATCACTTGTGAGCGACCCACTTTACCGCGACTATGAAAGGCTGGTGGAAATCATCATCGCGGGCAAGAAGTTCAAGGTGCCAGAAAACAACACCTGCCTTCGGGCGTTTCAGTTCATCAGCCCGGGAACGATCCCTTACGGGCGCTTCTGTTGGAATCAGGAGTGCCAAATGTGCCGCGTGGTCCTTAAACTGGGCAATCAGGCGGAGGATGCACCGCGCCCCGCCCTGGCCTGCAAGACCCTCGTCGCAGATGGTATGAATATCATAGAACTCTCCGCCGAACTGAAGTGGACACTGTCCGGCGTTCTAAAGCCCTCCGAGCGACGCCCGCCGGTGGAATGACCGCCACGCTTGGAAAGGACCAAGTCAACTTCGTCAGTGTGGCTCGGGGCCGCCTAATCGAGCCCCTCTGGCGGATTATCGCCCCGGATGTGACGGGCGTCAAACTGTCACAATTCCCATATTCAGCAGGCTAATCCGCACGTAAAGTCCAGGCGTACTGGGAAGAGTATACGTGTAGCTACGTTCGGGGGAGATCATTGAGGGGGGAAAAAGTCGATCTAACAACCTAATTTTTCAAAGGGTTACAGATTGATGACAGATGTCAACCGTTGAAGCCCCGAAAATGCCCGTTCGCTGGTTTCTGGTTTGTCTTAATCGGGCAATGGGCCAAAATCCCCCGTTGTTTCTGGAAAACTGCCCTTCGGTGTCAGGGCGCCTTAGGGCCTGACGGACAATAGAGCGGCGAATCTGCGCAGAAGAGGATTCAGGGGTCATAGTGGCCGCCGCTGGCGCGTTGCGGAATCGCGAGCGGCAGCGGGGTGACATCCATTCGAATCTCCAGATGAGGTGATCAATGAGCACTGTGCCTTTCAATGAAATCCCAGGGGCCACCACGGGCTTGGTCCAGATAAGCTCCAGAGAGGAGACCATCCGCCACCGCCTGGAAGAGGAGCGGCGGCGGCTCGAGAAAGAGGCAGGGCTTGAGCAGCGGCAGGTGAACCATTTCCACAAGCCGATCGAAAACCCCTTCGTCAAATCGCAACGCGACAGCACGACGATCCTGTTCGGCGGCCTTACCTGGAAGCACGAGAAGCTCGTGCACGGCGCCCTCGAAAGCCTCGGTTACAAGTCCGAGTCGCTCCCCGTTCCCGACAAGCGGGCCTTCCAGCTCGGCAAGGAATATGGCAACAACGGCCAGTGCAATCCCACCTACTTTACGGTCGGAAATCTCGTGCAATTCGTGCAGCGCCTGGAAGAGAGGGGCCTGAGCAAGCAGGAAATCATTGACCGCTACGTGTTTTTCACTGCGGGCGCCTGCGGGCCCTGCCGCTTCGGAATGTACGAAGCCGAGTATCGCCTGGCCCTGCGCAACGCGGGTTTCGACGGTTTCCGCGTCCTCCTTTTCCAGCAGGAAGGCGGTCTCAACCAGGCCCAGCTCGAGGCCGGCTTGGAATTGAACCTGGACTTCTTCCTGGCGATTCTCAACGCCCTGAACACAGGCGACATCATCAACGACATCGCTTACCAGATCCGGCCTTTCGAGATCAATCCCGGCGATACCGATCGCGTGCTCGAAGAATGCATGGATCTTCTCCAGGAAGCCCTGCGCGAACGCCGGCCCTGGACGGTAAACGGCAAGCTCGGCGCCTATCTCAAGAGAGGTGGGCTGCACGCCACGGCGGAGTATCTGGGCAAATTCCTCAACCAACTTTACAGCGATGAGCTGACTAAGGCGCTGCGGGAGGTTCGCGACCGTCTCAACTCCATCGCCGTCGACCGCACGCGCGTCAAACCCATGGTGAAAATCACGGGTGAGTTCTGGGCGCAGACGACCGAGGGTGACGGCAATTTCAACATGTTCCGGTTCCTCGAAAAAGAAGGCGCGCAGGTTATCGTCGAGCCCATCGGCACCTGGATCTGCTACCTGATGCATCAGGCCAAGCAGGAGACGCGCGACAAACGTGGCCTGGACCTCGTGGCGAGCGGCGTATCGAAGTGGAACATCCCGAAAGTCTTCAAGAGCCACCTGAGCACCCAGCAGAAGCTGGCGCTGCTCACCGTGGCGGAAACGGTCTTCAAGCGCGAATACAACCGCTTGATCGAGGCGCTCGGCGACCTGGCGCACCACCTCTGTGACCAGTACGAGCTGCAGCGGCTTGGCCATCCCTACTACAACTCGCGCGCTTCGGGCGGCGAGGGTCACCTGGAGGTGGCGAAGAACATCTATTACTCCCATAAGGACCTCTGCCACATGGTGCTGAGCCTCAAGCCGTTCGGATGCATGCCCTCGACCCAGTCGGACGGCGCGCAGTCGGCCGTGGTGGCGCATTACAAGGACATGATCTTCCTCCCCGTCGAAACTTCGGGCGAGGGCGACGTCAACGCCCACAGCCGTGTGCAGATGGCCCTGGGCGAAGCGAAGGTGCGGGCCAAGAACGAAATCAAATCCATTCAGGACGAAACCGGCGTGACGCTCGAAGACGTTCGCGAGTTTGCCGCCGAACACCCTGAGATGCAGCGGCCCTTGTATCAATACGGCCACCGCAAGGGCGTGATCGGCGTGGCGGCGAATTTCGTCCTGCACGCCGCCGAGCGCATGAAGGCGGAGCGCCGAGCCATGGTGATGGTCAATTAAGTTCCTCAGCCGGGAGAGACGAATGGCGAGTGCGAAGGACCTGATTGTCGGTTTGGATATCGGTTCCACGACGGTGAAGTCTGTCGTCGTGGAAGTCGAAACGCAAAAGATCATCTGGAGCGACTACCAGCGCCACGACACCAAGCAGCCCGAGAAGTGTCTGGAGTTCCTGCAGCGGATGGAAGCCGACACCGGCATCCGCGCCGGCGAAACGCGCATGTTTCTTACCGGCAGCGGCGGCGGGGGCATCGCTACCCTGATCGGCGCCAAGTTCGTCCAGGAAGTCAACGCCGTCTCCCTTGCCGTCGAGCATCTTTATCCCGAGTGCGGCTCGGTGGTCGAGCTGGGCGGGCAGGACGCGAAGATCATCATCTTCAAGGAAGATCCGGAAACCGGCCGCAAGAAAAAGCTGCCCTCCATGAACGACAAGTGCGCCGGCGGCACGGGCGCGGTCATCGACAAGATCAACGCCAAGCTGCGCATCCCGGCCGAAGAACTCTGCAACATGGGCTACCTGGGAATGAAGCTCCATCCCGTGGCAGGGAAGTGCGGGGTCTTCGCCGAAACCGACATCAACGGCCTGCAGAAGAGCGGCGTTCCTCCCAACGAACTGATGGCTTCGCTCTTCGAGGCGATCATCCAGCAGAATCTTGCCGTGCTCACGCGTGGCAACACTCTGCGCCCCGTGGTGTTGCTCCTCGGAGGCCCGAACACTTACATCAAGGGGATGCGCGACTGCTGGAAGTCCAACATCCCAAAGGTCTGGGAAGAACGCAACTTCCCGCTGCCGGAAGGGAAAGACCCTGAGGATCTCGTGCAGGTGCCGGAGAACGCCCAGTACTTCGCTGCCATCGGCTGTGTCCGCTTTGGCATGGACGAAGACGCGAATGTGGGCATTTACCAAGGCTCGGAAAAGCTCGAGTGGTACATGACCGTCGGCCGGCAGGAAGAAAAGAAGAAAAAGGGCTCAGCAGGCCTTTACAAGACCGACGACGAGCTCGACGCCTTCAAAGGGCGTTACAAGCCGAAAGAGTTCGTCCCCCACACTTTCCAGCCCGGAGAGCAAGTCCGCGCCTTCATGGGTATCGACGGAGGATCGACTTCCACCAAGGCCGTCCTGTTGAATGAGCAGGGTGAAGTCACAGTGAAGTGCTATCAGCTCTCCAAGGGCAACCCGCTCGAAGACACCAAGGAAATGTTCGCCAACCTGCGCCAGCAGGTCGAGTCGCAGGGCGCCACGCTCGAACTGCTCGGCGTGGGTTCGACAGGTTATGCCAAGGACATTCTGAAGGACGTGCTGAACGCCGACGTGGCTATCGTCGAGACCGTGGCGCACACCGAGGCCGCGCTGCACTTCTATCCCCAGGCGGACGTCATCTGCGACGTGGGCGGGCAGGACATCAAGCTCATCATCCTGCAGGACGGCCGCGTCAAGGACTTCAAACTCAACACGCAGTGCTCGGCGGGCAATGGCTATTTCCTGCAATCCACCTGCGTGGGGTTCGGCTTCGACGTCAAGGAGTACGCGGACATCGCCTTCGGCGCCAAGGCTATGCCGATGTTCGGGTACGGCTGCGCGGTCTTCATGCAGTCGGACATCGTGGACTTTCAGCGGCAGGGCTGGAAGCCGGAAGAAATCATGGCGGGCCTGGCCAACGTTTTGCCTAAGAACATCTGGCTCTACGTTTCGCAGATTCCCAACCTAGCTTCCCTCGGCAACACCTTCGTATTGCAGGGAGGCACACAGCACAACCTGGCGGCGGTCAAGTCCCAGGTGGATTTTATCGAGTCGCGCTTCAAGGACAAGGGCGCCAAGCCGAACGTCATTGTGCACGAGCACTGCGGCGAATCGGGCGCCATCGGCGCGGCTCTGGAGGCGCGGCGCTTGTACAACCGCGGCCAGAAGACGCAGTTCATTGGCCTGGACGCGGTCGACCAAATCACCTACGTCACCCATCGCAGCGAGAACACCCGCTGCTACTTCTGCAAGAACAAGTGCATGCGGACGTTCATCGACGTCAGCATCGCGGATGCGGACGAGAGCTGGAAGAAGTCCAAGATTCCCATTCCCGTGGGCATCAAGCGGCTCATCGTCGGCAATTCGTGCGAAAAGGGTTTGGTCGAAGACGTCAACGACATGCGCGAGATCAAGAAGGGTCTCGACGCCATGAAGAAGGAGAATCCCAACCTCACCGAAGTGGCGGCCAAGGCGGCCTTCAAGTCCTACGCGCCGCCGGTCGTCGCCGACCCGCTGCCGAAATACGCTTTCACCGCCAAGCAGAAGAAACGCGTCGAGCTGATGAAGAAGCGCAAAGACGTGCGCATCGGCATCGCGCGGATTCTCAATCAGTACTCTGTGAACCCGATTTTCAGCGCCTACTTCGAGGCGCTGGGTATTCCGGCTGAGAACGTCATCTACTCCGATTACACCAGCGAACAACTCTACAAGGAGGGAGCGAAGCGCGGCGCCATCGATCCCTGCTTCCCCTCCAAGGTGGGCATCCCGCACGTCCACAACCTGCTTTATGTCCACCACAAGAAGAAGCCGCTGGACATCATCTTCTGCCCGATGATTGACGACCTGCCGAGCGATTTGCCCTACGCGCAGTCTCACCGCGCCTGCCCCACGGTGACCACCACTCCCGAGTCCGTCAAGGCGGCATTCATCAAAGAAGGGGACATCTTCAAGGAAAACAATCTCGTTTTTCTGAACACGTTCGTGAATCCCGCCAATGAGACTCTGCTCGCGAAACAGCTCTACGACGAGTTCAAGGATATTCTCGGGCTGTCGTGGGATGAGAACTTCCGCGCCGTTAAGGAAGGGCTGAAGGCCCAGGAGCAGTTCCAGAATGGCATCCTGCGCGCGCAGGGAAGGGAAATCTTGAAGAAGCTGGAGGCCGAAGGCCGCATCGGCATTGTGGTGCTGGGCCGGCCGTACCACAACGACCCGGGGATCAACCACGAGATCCTGGAAGAATTCCAGAAGATCGGGTACCCCGTCCTGACGCAGGCGTCGCTGCCCATCGATGACGAGATTGTCTGGCGGCTCTTTGGCGACGACGTCAAGTCGGGCGCCATCCGGCATCCCATGGATATTTCCGACGCCTGGAAAAACAGCTACAGCGAAAACACCTCGCAGAAAATCTGGGCCGCCAAGTACACAGCGCGGCACCCGAACTTGGTGGCGCTCGAACTTTCCAGCTTCAAATGCGGCCACGACGCGCCCATCTATACTGCGGTCGAAGAAACCGTGACGAAATCCGGGACGCCCTACTTCTCCTTCAAGGATATCGACGAAAACAAGCCCGCGGGTTCCATCAAAATCCGCGTCGAGACCATCGGCTACTTCCTGAAGCGCTACCGTGAGGACATGGTTTACCGCAAGCAGAAGCAGGCCGAAATCGATTCCAAGCTCAAGGAACTCGAGGCGCAGCTCCGCGCCGAGTTCGACGCCGTGCCCAGTAGACTCCTACCGGGCCCCCCGCCACCCGCCTACGAAGTTGAGACTCCGGTGGGGATCAATGCGATCCGTCGCGAGGAGTAGCCCGCCGATTCCGGGAATCGCATTGACCTCGGCTCCCAGGTTTGGTATCAACAGGTCGGGGGATCCGGCAGGCCGCGAATCCTAACGGTTCTCGAACCTCGAACCCCCAATCCCGAATCCCGAGTCGTCCAATGCCGTTTGAATCCGACAAGATCATGTTCGAGATTTACAAGGAAAGCACCTACACCGGGCAATACCGCGTGGTGTACTTCACGGAACTCCAGGACCACAACAAAGAGTTTGAGATCAGCCGCGCCATGGCCGGCGAGCACTTCTACGATGGCTTTATCCGGCAGTACCGGAAGGACCAGGCCAAGGAAACCATCAGCAAGTTCCTCGAGCGACTCAATGGGGGGGAGCGGCTCACTTCCGCGGACCTGGAGCGCGAGCTTCAGCCCTTCATTCCAGCCTGAGGATCATGTGTTGTAGATTTCCGGTTTTTCAGCTGATTCAGGAAGCTGAAACATCCGTTGTTCCCAATCGTTCACAATTCGCCATTCACAATTCACCATTCCTGACATGCCACGCCGACACGACAGTTTGATTCCGCTCTCTCACCAGCATCAACACGCCCTGGCGCTGGCGGTGATTATTCGGCGGCGGTTTGGGATGGAGAAGGGGAAGAAGCGCTGGCGGGAGGAACAGGTCGAAAAGATCCAGAAGGCCTGGCAGGCAGAACTCAAGGGGCATTTTGAGGTCGAGGAGGGGATACTGTTTCCGGAAATGGAGCGCCACCTCGGCAAGATTCGACTGGTCGGGGAACTTCTTCGCGACCATGCCTCGGTGCGAGGGCTGATCAAGCTGCTGGAGAGTTCTTCCGACTTCTCACTCCTCGACGGCTTTGCGGCGCTCCTTGAAGCCCACGTTCACAAGGAAGAGCGCGAACTCTTCGCCGAATTTGAAAAGAGAATCCCCGCCGACGAAGCCCGCAAGCTGGGGAAGGAAATCGAGACACGCTTGGCCAAAGTCTGCCCCGGACTCTGAATTGAGTGATTGGCGATTGAGTGATTTAGCGATCGGGTGATTGAGCGAATTCGAAGATGCACGGGAATCGCTAAATCACCCGATCACCCAATCACTCAATTGTTCGCCAAGGGTTGTCGTTCGCCGCC